>JAHEEY010000553.1 GCA_024640485.1 Chloroflexota bacterium
CGCCGCCACCGGCAGTTTGAGCTGCCGGCACCGTTGGAGCAGTTCGGGGGAAGCGGCGGCACCGCCCAGCAGGATCAGCCGCAGCGATCCGGGCCAACCTTCGCCGTCCCGGTAGTCCAACAGCCGCTGCAGCATCGTAGGAACGAATGAGGCCAGGGTAACCCCCTGCTCCGACATCGCCCCGCTGACCGCCTCCAGGTCGAACCCTTGGTGCAGCAGGACAGCTGACCCATAGAGACATGAGCGAAATATGACTGCCAGGCCGCCCACATGGTACAACGGCAGGCAGCTCAACCAGCGATCCCCGGGATCGATACCCAACCGGTAAGAAGAGGCGGTGGCGCTCCAGAAATGATTGGCATAGGTCAGCATCGCCCCTTTGGGGCGCCCGGAGGTGCCGGAGGTGAACACAATCGCCTGCATCCGGTCCAGGTGAAAGTCAACGGCGACGTCGCTTTGGGTAAACGGGGGGGCGCTGTCAGCCCCATGCCAAAGCGTCTCCACATCCAGCAGCCGACGATCCTCGCCGGACACGCTTTCCGCAGTGCCGGCGAGGGATTGATCATGCACCAACCAGCGGCTGCCGGTATGGTCTAACTGCCAGGAGAGCTCCGGAACGGTCAGCCGGGTGTTCAGCGGGATCAGCACCGCCCCAACCCGGGCCAGCCCATGCACCAGACAGACGTATGCCGGCGAGTTCGGCAGCAGCGCGGCCACATGATCGCCGTCGGCGACACCAGATCGCCGCAACGCCGCGGCGGTGACATCCACCTGCCTATTCAGATCAGCGTATCGCCACTGCCGATCTTCAAAGATCAGCGCAACTGCTTCTGGCGTCGCCTGGGCTCGTTCTGACAGCCAATCTCGCATGAAATGAATCCTGAGAGGGGAGATCGACTCCCCTCTCGCGTTTGATTTCTAGGGGCGCCAGGGGTACTTCTTGAAGTCCGGCTCACGCTTCTCTACGAACGCGTTGCGCCCTTCTTTCCCTTCTTCGGTCATGTAGAACAACATGGTGGCATCACCGGCCAACACCTGCAGGCCGGTCTGACCGTCGCAATCTGCGTTCAAGCCCGCCTTCAAGAAACGAATGGCGATGGGGCTCTTGGAGACGATCTCTTGGGCCCACTTGACTCCTTCAGCTTCCAGCTGATCCACCGGCACCACCGTGTTCACCAGCCCCATCTCCAGCGCCTCTTCAGCGCTGTATTGACGGCACAGGTACCAGATCTCGCGCGCCTTCTTTTGACCGACGATGCGGGCCAGGTAGCTGGCGCCGAAACCACCGTCGAAGCTGCCCACCAGCGGGCCGGTCTGGCCGAATACAGCGTTGTCGGCGGCAATGGTCAGATCACAAATGACATGCAGCACATGGCCGCCGCCGATGGCGTAGCCTGCTACCAGAGCGATGACCGGCTTGGGCATGGTGCGGATGGTCCGCTGCAGCTCCAATACGTTGAGCCGGGCGACGCCGTCATCACCGACATAACCAGCATGGCCTCTCACCTTCTGGTCGCCACCGGCGCAGAAGGCGTACTTGCCATCTTTGGCCGGGCCATTACCAGTGAGCAGTACCACACCAACTTCGTTGTCCATCCAGGCGTGCCGGAAGGCGTCGGTCATTTCATCGATAGTCTGCGGCCGAAAGGCATTGCGAACCTCAGGCCGATTGAAAGCGATACGAGCCATGCCGTCCGCTTTGTCGTAGGTGATGTCTTCGTAAGCTTTTACTTGTTTCCAATCTGTCATCTTTTACTCCTTCAATGCGAAATGCGCATTCTTCGTGGTTATCACAGCCAGAATGTTCTCGGCTGCTGACAAATTACAGTTTGTTTTCCGCGGATGCCTGGAATAATCCGAGCTGTTCCAAAGCGGCTCCATTTTAAGACCTGCCGCAGATTACCGGAAAAAGGATCCGCTGTTGTTAATCTTTTGACTTGAGAGCCTTAGCAACCGCCGCCAACAGCTCCTGCCGCCGGGCATGATCCTGAACACCATCACGCTTTACTTCTATCAGCCACGAGGCCGGGCCATCCAGGCTGGCTGCGAATGCCGTTTGGAAATCGGCCCGATTCTCCACCCGGACATATTGGAGGCCGTACAATTGGGCCGCCGGCCCGAATTCCATCCCATGGGGGGTAATGAACAGCTCAGTGAACGGCGGTTCAATCCGGGCGACCGGCAGCCGGTGAAAAATACCGCCGCCGTCATTGTTGAGCAGCACGATAGTGACCTTGAGCCCCAACTGCTTGATTGCCAACAAGCCGTTCATGTCATGATAGAAGGTAATGTCTCCCATCACCGCCACCAGCGGCGCCGAACTGGCAGCCCCGATACCCAGCGCCGTGGAGATGTTGCCGTCGATGCCGCTGGCGCCCCGATTGGCGAAGGGATGCAGCCGCTTCAGTGAAGGCCGGCCAAACTGGTCCAAATGGCGCACAGAAAGGCTGTTACCGGCAAAGAGACGGGTGCCGGCAGGTGAGTTGACGATCACATCAGCCATCACCGCCCCGTCGAAATAATCGCCGCCCAAAGCCGCCTCCATCGCCTGCCAGCAGGCAGTCTCCCTGGCTTGCAGCTCAGCCGCCCATTCAGCCAAGCCGCGAGGCTGAAGACGATCTGCCAGCTCTGTGCACACCGAGGTTGGGTCTGCCTGCAGCAGGTAGCTGACCCGGTGGGTGTCATCAGCCCAGGCACCTTCCTGATTGATATGGACCCGGTGGCGGGGCCGGATGCGATCGAGGTAATCATTGAGGCTCTTTGATGTGGGCACATGGCCAAACCGGATAACCAGATCCGGCGATTGCCAATCGGGGCCAGCCCCCATCAAAAAGGTATCATAGCCGCCAATGACGGCGGTTTCCGCCAGATGGGCTCCAAATCTCACCCCGGACAGCGGGTCGGCAAATATCGGGTAGCCGCTGGCTCTTGAGAGAGCCGCCACCGCTGCCGGGAAATCGTCCCCCGGGCAGCGCGGGCCGCAGACGATCAAACCTCGCGGTTCGGCATCGATCATCTCCGCCAGCTCATCGAGCTGCGCCGCCGTGGCCGTCATTGCCCCGCGGGAAACACGGGTGAACGGCGCCGGCAGATCACGGCTGGAAGCCG
>JAHEEY010000554.1 GCA_024640485.1 Chloroflexota bacterium
CTCCGAAAATGGGTACGGCCCGCCGCTCCCCTGGACCACCGAGCCGTGGAACTTGGCGTCCTCAGCCCAGCGGCAGGCCCAGTTGCGGTTGAGGTCGACCCGGTTGGCGTTGAGCCGCCCCTCCAAATCCCCTTCACGCCGGGGGGTGTCCGGGTTGGCGTTGAGGATGATGGTCACGGTCACTTCCGGCGGTATCCGGCTGGGGTTGTCGCTGAAGTAGCTCACCGCCTGTTGGGCCAGCTGCACCGTCCCAGGGGCGAAGCCGGCATGCAGCCCGCCGATGAAAATCACCTGCCGCGGCCCGCTGCCGAAGCGCACCGCCTCGATGGGCCGGTTCTGCACCGAGCTGCCCAGGGCAATGGATTCCGGCCCGGGGTCCAGGGTGGCGGTGGGCGGCGGGGTGTCGGTGGCTGCCGGGGTCTCCGTCGGCGCTGGCGTCTCGCTGGGCAGCGGCGTCGGCTCCTGAGTCGCTTCCGGGATCATGGTGGGCAGCGGCGCCAGGGTGGAGGTGGGCGCTGCCGCCCCTTCGGGATCCGCCGCTTCCCGCGTCGGCTGGATCAGCGCCGCCGCTGCCGGCTGCTCCCCTTGAGAGGCGCCTGCCGGGGCGTCGAAGAAGAAGTGGTAGCCGCTGTACACCGCGCCGGCGATCAGCAGCGGGATCAGCAGATAGAGCCAGACCGGCCGTTTGGCCCGTTCGCTGCCGTCCCCAGCTGGGGTTGGCGCCGGCGGCTGGGTGATTTTGGAGCCGCTCAAGCGATATTCACCGGTTGGCTGCGGCCGCCAAATTCCTGAGGAGGAGATATCGCCGTGCCCTCCTTCCGCCTGGATCGCCTCGTAGATGGCGGTGCGCATCGCCACCGCTGATTGGTAGCGGGCGTCCGGATCCTTCTGCATACAGGTTTCCACCAGCACATGGGTGGCATGGGTCAGATCTGGCCGCGCCTGGGCAATAGAACGGGGCGTCTCGTAGACGTGCTTGTGCAGGACCGCCAGGGGGTCGTCGGCGGTGAACGGCTTGCTGCCTGCCAGCAGCTCGTACAAAATCACCCCCAGCGAGTAGATGTCGGATCGGCCGTCCAGCTTCTTGCCGCTGGCCTGCTCTGGCGACATGTAGAAAGGGGTGCCGATCAAGGTGCCGGTGTGGGTCAGCTTGGGCCCGCCCTGTACCGAGGCGATCCCCAGGTCGACCATCACCGGGGTGCCGTTGGGCCGGATCAGGATGTTGCTGGGCTTCAAATCCCGGTGGATGATCCCGGCTTCATGAGCCGTCTGCAGGGCGTCGGCCATCTTGCTGATGATCCCCAGCGCCTGGCTGGTCTCCACCAGCCGCCCCTGCGCCTGGACCATCTCCATGGAGTCCCGCAGAGAGCCCCCTTCCACAAACTGCATCGCCAGGTACGGCCGTCCGTCGCCGGTCTGGCTGATGCCGTAAATCTGGACGATGTTGGGGTGTTCCAGCTGGGCCACCGTCTGCGCCTCCCGCTGGAAGCGGACCACAAACTGCTGGTCGGCCAGCAGCGCCGGCAGCAGCACCTTCAGCGCCGCCTTCCGGTTGAGCATCACATCATGGGCCATATAGACGTCAGCCATGCCGCCGCGGGCGATGTGCAGCCGCAGCTCGTACTGGTCGATCCGCTGTCCTACTAGCTCTTCCGGGTCAGACATCATCATCACGCTCTCCTGCCCGCTACGGGCTCCATCGCGGCTGCCAATCGGGCCGGCTGTTGAAACTGATCTGGGTCAAATCGGATCCGTCGGGCCGGATCAGGAACAGCTCCGCGTCCCCGTCCCGGTAGCTGGTAAACACGATCCACTGCCCATCGGGCGAAAACGCCGGTGCCAGGTTGCTGCTCTCGTCGGTCAGCTGCACCAGCTCCAGGGTGTCCACCTGGATCAGGTAGATCTGCCGTCCGTCATTGGGGCCGGCATAGAACGCCAGCCATTGGCCGTCCGGCGACCAGGAGCTGCGCCCGCCCACATCGCTCAGATCGGTGGCCAGCTTGCGGGCGCCGCTGCCGTCGGCAGCCATGATGTAATGGGCCCGCTCATCGTTTATCTCCGAGGAATAGGCGATCCGCTGGCCGTCGGGCGACCAGACCGCGTCGACGCTCTCACCATCGAAGGTCAGCTGCACCGGGTCGCTGCCGTCCCGGTTCATCACCCAGATATTTTGACGGCTCCCCTGGGCGGCGGTGAACACGATCCGGCCCCCGTCGGGGGAGATGTTGGGGGCGTACAAATCGCGCATTTCCCGGTTGACCCGGCTCTGCCCGCCGCCGAAGCTGTCCATCTGGTAGATGTCGAAGGTCCCTTCACGGCGGGAGGAAAAGATGATCTGCCCCCCGTCGGGCGACGCCGAGCCGTAGAAATCGGTCGCCTGGGTGAAGGTCAGCTGCTGGTCGCCGCTGCCGTCGGCGCCGACCCGGCAGATCTGGTCGAAGCCGTCGATGAAACAGGTGTAGACGATATACCCCGTTGGGGGCAGCCGCGGCGGCGTCGCCGTGGGCTGCGGCGTCTCCGTCGCTTCCGGGGTTGCCGTATCCGCTGGTTCAAGCGTCGACGTGGGCGGCTCTGGGGTGGGGCTGCTCTCCGGCGGCAGCGCCCCGGCTGGCGCGGCGGTAGAGGTGGCCGCGCTGGTGGCCGTTGCCGCCGGAAGGGTGGGCGGCGCCGGCTCCGATATCACCAGCTTGGCCGGGGTGCTGGTCGCTTCCGGATCGCCCCTGCCGAAGCCGGTGAAGAAATAAGCGCCGACGGCGATCAGCAGCAGCGCCAGGGGCAATGCCGCCCATTTGGGGAACCCTTTCGCCGGCGTTTCCGCTGCCGCTACCGGCCTGGTGGTGGCCGGCGGGGTTGGCCGCGGCTGGCTCTTGATTTTCGACGGGCTCAGCCGGAACTGGCTGGAAGGATGCGGCCGCCATACCCCGGATGGAGAGACGGTCCCCTGCCCCCCTTCAGCCCGGATCGCCTCATTGATCGCCTGCCGCAGCGCCGCCGCCGTCTGGTACCGGCTGCCGGGATCCTTCTCCAGGCAGCGGCCCACCAGCGTGATAGTGGCCATGCTCAAGCTGCGGTTGAGCTGTTCGATGGGCGGCGGCGGCTCGTACA
>JAHEEY010000555.1 GCA_024640485.1 Chloroflexota bacterium
ATGCCGGCGATCTGCAGCAGTTCGAGTACCCAGATGGGGTTGACGCCCCCTTCCGTTACAGCGGAAGGCTCATCCAGTCACCATTCGCGCTGCTGTCTTCGACCGAATAGGGTGGGTTGGCTCAGACATACAAGAAGAGAGGCAGCGGATAGAGATCTGCTGCCTCTCTTTTCAGTTATGCTGATGGCGTTCGACACTGCCGGGCTGTTCGCTTAAATACTGGGCGGCAGCTACTGATTCTGTTCTCTTACTAGGCCGATCATATCTCCCAGGACGCCGGCGGCGGTCATTTCCACCCCTGCACCTTTGCCGCCGATCATCAACGGTTCGTCATAATATCGGCCGGTCCTGAAGCTGATGTACTTCAAATTTGCCAGTGGGCTGCCTGCCGGCAGCGGTTTAAGCCCAACCTTGCCGCCGTCCGGTCCGACTTCGGCCACATAACGCAGGACATTGCCATCTGCGGCGGCGGCGGCTACCCGTCGCTTCATCTCAGCATCCAGCGACGGCGCCGCGGTCATGAACTCATCGATTGTCAGGGAGGCCAATTCAGGCGTGTAGAGAGACTCCACACTGATCTCCGCGGCTTCAAGAGGCCAGCCGGCCATCCTGCCCAAAATCAGCACCTTTCGCATCACATCTTTTCCGCCCAAATCTTCTCGCGGATCAGGCTCGGTGAATCCCTTAGCTTTCGCTTCCGCAATCGCCTGGGAAAGCGCCATCCCTTTGTCCAGGGCGCCGCAGATGAAGCCCAGGGTTCCGCTCAGCTGGCCTTCAATCTGGAAGATGGGATCATTCACATCCAGCAGATAGCGCAGCGTGGCGATGACGGGCTGCCCGCCGCCGACAGTCGATTCATGCCGGACGCGGCGATGGTTGAAATACCGTTGGGCGGCAGCCCAATCTCCTGCCAGCGCTTTCTTGTTGGCCATAGCCACACCGTAACCCAGCTGAAGGGCGTGGTCGATCATCGGTTCCATGCCGTCGGTGGCGGTCACATCTACCACGATAGCCCTTTCCATGCCGGCGGCACTCGCTTGATCCAGCATTGCAGCAGGATCTGGTTTCGGCGTCGGAGAGAGGGATTCATGACGGCGCTTAGCGGATATCGCCGCCAGCAGCTTCTCATCGTCGATTCCTGCCGGATCCCAAATCCAACTGCTGCTGTCAGCCAGGGCGACCACATAGAAATGCGTCTGGGCTCGAGAGGCCAGCAAACCTCTGCTCTCAACGATTTGTTGAACCAGCGCTTGGCCCACGCCGCCAATACCTAAAATGATGACTGGGATCTCTTTCATGATGACTCCTGATAAAAGCGAAAGGCCCTGTCCGAAAACAGGGCCCTTCTGACACCGTAGCGCTTCTTACTTGTTCTCACAAGGAGGTTGCGCTACGGTGCCATTAGATAAGTTATTATCCATAAGCACCACCTCCTTTTTAAAAAAGATAGCATTGCAGTTGCTGCTGCGAATCGATGGTAATGATGTCGGCATTATGACATACATGAACTTCGAAGTCAACCATGGCGTAGGATTGGCATCGGCGTGCGGGCAATGATATTCGTTTTGATCTACCACAAACAACCACTATAATTCATGATAGGCAAGTTCTTCTTATCTCTGGTAGCTATTCTTTTTCGGAGTAATCTATGAGACTTGGTAAAGATCTGATCGGTAAGCAAATCATCAGTGTAGTCGACGGCCGCATTATCGGCACTGTCAAGGATATCTACGTCAACCAGGATTTATACTGGGTGACTGGCGTGCATGTTGGTTCGGAGGGTTTGCTCAAGCGGAAATCTCTGGTAATCGCTCGTGAAAGCATTGCTGTCATTGGCTTCGATGTCATCTTGGTGAAAGAAACCGACGTCATTGTTGACGGTCAGGATCTGCCGGAGTCCGAAGAGTGGGTGCGGCTCAGCAAGCTGCGAGGGCGCCAGGTCGATACGCCTGGCGGCACCAAGGTGGGGACTATCGGCGATATCATCTTGGGGAAGGAAGGACATATCAGCAGTTTTGCCCTGGCAAAGGTTTTCATCGAAGGGCCGGTGGCCCAGCAAGGGACCATACCCAGGGAGGCGCTGGTTGACACGGGGGATGTTGACGGCGTGATGACGGTTGATCTGCCTAAAGTGGAAAGCCTGCAGCGTGGAGAGCCTGATGGGGGAGAAGATAGTGAGTCATAGGCCGTAACCAACGGCTTGTGCTTCAATGGAATTGTCAAGCTTCTGTTTACCTTGGAGGAGTAATCATCATGTTGAATCTAGCGACCCTGCTTGAAGATAGTGCCCGTGAACATCCAGGCAACACAGCGGTCATTTTTAATGATACCAAGCTGAGCTATGCCGCTGTGAACGGCGCCGCCAATCAAGTCGCCAACGGCTTGGCCTCTTTGGGTATTCAAAAAGGAGATAAGGTGGCGCTAAGCTGCCCAAACCTGCCTTTCTTCCCCATTGTCTATTACGGTATTCTCAAAGCCGGCGCGGTGGTCGTGCCTTTGAATGTCCTGCTCAAGCCGCGAGAGATCGCCTACCATCTGCGCGATTCCGATGCCAAAGCGTATTTCTGCTTCGAAGGCACCCCTGAACTTCCCATGGGGCAGATGGGACATGCTGCCTTCCAGGAAGTGGACCAGTGTGATCATTTCTTCATCATGACCGCTAACCCGGCGTCGCCGTCTCCTATCGAAGGGGCGAAAACGTTGGGCATGCTGATGTACAACCGGCCGCCAACTTTCCCCACGGTTCAGACCAATTCTGATGACACTGCCGTTATTTTGTACACCAGCGGCACCACCGGCCAGCCCAAAGGGGCCGAGCTCAGCCATTTGAATATGGTCATGAATGCCCGGCTGGCAGACACCATGTACCCGCGGCAGGAAGGGGATGTCACCCTGATCGTACTGCCTCTATTCCATTCCTTCGGGCAAACGGTACAGATGAACTCCGGCTTTTATCGGGCCATGGCCCTGAGTTTGCTGCCTCGTTTCGACCCCGTGTCCGCCCTGGCAATTATGGAACGGGATAATGTGACCATATTTGCCGGCGTCCCCACCATGTATTGGGCCATGCTGAACGTCCCAGATGTGGAATCGAAATT
>JAHEEY010000556.1 GCA_024640485.1 Chloroflexota bacterium
TCACGGCTATCCGGGGCTGTATGTGGTGGACGGCTCCATCGTGCCGGCAAATCCCGGCATCAACCCCAGCCTGACCATCACCGCCTTGGCCGAGTATGCCATGGCCCAGATCCCCGACAAGTAAAAAGCAGCGCCTACCGGCTGAGTTGCCGGCAGGCGCTGCCCTGTTTCGTGTTTGCACTGCGGCGCTGCCGCCTCTAGCGCAGAAACTGCTCCATCTTGACCGTGCCGCCTGGCGGGATCAGGACGAATTCTTCGTCCGCCAGCGACACTTTTTGAGCGACTTCGGTGAGACGGCGGACATAACGGTCTGAACCCAGGATCTCCTGGTAGCGCATACCCCAACGAGAGCAGTACTCAGCCACCGCCTGTGCCTGGCTGCGGTAGATGACCAGATCTTCTTCACTGTGAGCCACCATCGCCAGACGCTGGTAATTCTGATACTGCTGGTCCATGATCCAGTCAGCGTTATCCTGGCCGTATTTGTCCAGAACTTCGCCGTACTCTTTCAGCGGGTGGCTGCCCGATTCCAGCCACCCCTTGCTCAAATAATAGGTGCCAGGGACCGCTTCAAATTCGGTCATATACGCTTTGTGGGAGCCCAGCAGCATGGCGATGCAGTCATCGACGCAGGGGATCAGCAAGGTATGGATGCCAGCATTGATCCCGCTGAGCCCGTTGCCGCAGAGCCCATAACCCAGGGCGATGAGGCTGGGCTCCTCGATGCCGTCGATCACTTCCTGCAGGGTGCTGCGTATCTGTCCGGGGACGCGGTGCAGTCCGTAATCTTTGTAGATGATGTGTCGGGACAGCTCTTCCGGCAGATATTTCTCCAGAAGGCCCTGAAAGACCTGGCATGCCAGAAAAACCACCGGCAGTTCGCTGTGATCGTTGGATGCTTCCATGAAAACTTCTGGCTATGCTTCGGTAGCGATGTAGGCGATTCCGACAGTGCCGGGACCGACATGGGTGCCGACCACCGGGGTCAGGGTGCAGTGTGACAACGATTTCGGGTTTATGCGTTCCTTAGCTTGCGCGAAGATGGCTTCGGCCTCTTTTTCGGCGTTGGCGTTGATGATCACCGCCTGCACCTGCTTGCCGGCGGTGTCCTCAGAGACCACATCCAGCAGATGGCTGACAGCTTTCTTCTTGGTACGGATGCTGGCCAACGGGGCGATCTTGCCGTCTACCAGATGGAGCAGCGGCTTCATAGCAAGCATCGAGCCAACCAATCGTTTGGCGCCGCCAATGCGGCCGCCCTTGTGCAGAAACTCCAGGGTATCAACCACAAAAACGATTTTGGTAAACGGCACCAGCGCCCTGGCGGCCTCGGCAACCTGATGATAATCGTTGCCCGCTTTGGCAGCTTCGGCCGCGGCTATGGCGATCATCCCCAGCCCCATACTGACCGAATTGGTACTGACGATCTCAATGGGATAGTCAGCCATCATACCAGCGGCGGTACGGGCCGAGCCAATGGTGCCGCTGAGCCCTTCTGACACCAGGACTGCCACAATACTGTCGGCGGTCTCAGCCACTTTCTTAAAGAAATCAAGAAACTCCCCTGCAGAGGGCTGTGACGTGGTAGGGATGGTGGGCGATGTCGCCAGCCGCTGGTAGAACGCCTCGGGGGTGATGTCAATGCCATCTAGCAGGCTGGCGCCATCCCAATTCAGAATCTGAGGGATGACGTGTAGATTATGCGCTGCCGCTAGCTCTGGCGACAGGTTTGAAGTACTATCCGTGACGACAGCCACTTTTGCCTTGGACATGGTCTAGATGCTCCTTTCCTCTCTCTTGGAATTGTGCCGCAGTCACACTGCGGGTTACTTGACCGGACCTCGGAAATTCACAGCCCCCACGAGTGGCGGTCCACTTGATCATAGGGTTCTTGGCAAATAGGGTGTCAAGTTAACCCGCTTAGTCTACAGCCAAAAAGATAGAACGTACAACTATAGAACACGAAATTTGCCATATGGTTGTGGTCATTTGAGGAGTGAAGATGGAAATTGCCGCTGAAGTAAGGCTTGCCGCCGAGAGAATCGAACCATTTATCCGCCGGACCATGCTGGCCCACTCAGCGTACCTCAGCCAGATCAGCGGCGCCCATGTCTATTTGAAGATGGAGAATCTGCAGCACACCGGCTCTTTTAAGGCCCGCGGCGCGCTGAGCAAGCTGCTTTCCCTCAGTGAAGCACAGCGGCAGCTGGGGGTGGTCACCGCGTCATCCGGCAATCACGGCGCTGCCGTGGCCTACGGCCTGCGGCAGCTGGGCAGCAGCGGGATTATCTTCGTGCCGAAAAACGCCTCCAGCGCCAAAGTAGAGGCGATCCGCCGGCTGGGCGGCGACGTCCGTTTCTTCGGAGATGACTCAGGCAAAACGGAGATGCACGCCCGCCAACACGCCGAAGAAAACGGTATGGTCTATCTCTCCCCCTACAATGATCTGCAGGTAGTCGCCGGGCAGGGAACCATCGGCCTGGAGATCAGCCAGCAGCTGGACCAGTTCGACGCTCTCTTTGCTTCCATCGGCGGCGGCGGGCTGATTTCCGGCATCGGCGGCTATCTGAAATCGGTGTCGCCGGCGGTGGAAATCATTGGCAGTTCGCCAGCCAACTCCTGCGTGATGATCGAGTCAGTCAAGGCGGGGCGTGTTTTGGATCTGCCCTCCACAGACACCTTGTCCGACGGCACCGCCGGCGGCGTGGAACCGGGGGCGATCACCTTTGATATGTGCCGGCAGTATGTGGACAGTTATGATACCGTCAGTGAGCAGGAGATCCGCGAAGCGATGCGGATGGCGATGGTCAACCTGCACATCCTGGTGGAAGGGGCCGCCGGCGTGGCCATCGCCAGCTTCCTCAAGCAGAAAGAACGATTCGCCGGCAAACGAGTGGCCATCGTCGTTTGCGGCGCCAACATCAGCCTGGACACGCTGAGGGGCGTGCTGGCCTAGGGCTGCGGCTGAAGCCAGGCCATCCGCCAGCTTGATAATGGGCTAAGGTTTTTTGGGCAAATACCGGACTGCCGGGATTCCCAGGAAGCCGATCAGGCCGCTCCATAGGAACGCTTGAAACAGGCCCACCTGGTCGGCG
>JAHEEY010000557.1 GCA_024640485.1 Chloroflexota bacterium
GCTCAACAATACTCGTCGCTGTATCATGCCACCCTGTTCATCACGCAACATTATGTCTTGATATTACGTCAACTACATTATACCCGTGCTCGTGGGTAAGGCAAAGCAGAGCAAGGGGATCAGCAGTCACTGTTTGACAGCTCTGCGTTCGGCGTATCGTTCGTGTTTCTTGAGGAGTCTTTGCGGCGCGACTAAGGCCGCTGCCATCGCTTGCCATAGACTGCCTTGAGCTCAGTGGTGATTGGCTTGATGCCGGTGTTGGGTCACGCTCAATTTAGCAGGTTCAGGATAAATACAGCCGCTAGGATAAATATGATGCCGAAGCAGCCGATGCGGAACAGGGCAGCGGTGAGCTTGAAGACAATCCGGGCAAGGAAGAGCCCCACAAACAAGATCACACCCAGCACGATCAACTGGGTCAATTCAGCAGAAGCTAAGCCAATTGTTTCAAATAAACTCATACTTTTATCCTTCTTCGGAGCTGTGAGAAAGCTCCAGCGAGCACTAACTCTCAGAGACGATAGTTCCCTTCTTTAAAACGCGCTTGACCAGATTGGTGCCGAATCGGTAGCCCAGCTGCCGGTAGTCAGGGGTGTCCAAGATAAGGATGTCCGCCTGTTTGCCAGTCTCAAGGCTGCCGATTTCCGCGCCGCGGTTGATAGCATGAGCGGCATTGAGGGTGGCGGCTACCAGCGCCTGCGCCTGGGTCAGGCCCATGTAGCGGCAGGCCAGGGCGATGGCCATCTGCATCGACTCGCACCAGCAGGTGCCAGGGTTGAGGTCGGTGGCCAGGGCCAAAGCACCGCCGGCATCCAGGATCGCTTTGGCCGGCGTGTATTCACTGTGGCCCAGCCCAAAGGGGGTGCCGGGCAGACCTACCGCTATGGTCTTCCCCTGTCCCAAGGAGGCGATGTCGGCTTCAGGGGTCTTTACCAAATGATCGGCGGAGGTGGCGCCAAGTTCCACTGCCAGCTTAGTGCCGCCGAGGCCGACGAATTCATCCGCATGGACTTTCAGTCGATAGCCCAGTGCTGCCGCCTTCTCAAGTATGCGGCGGGTTTGGTCCACATCGAACACACCTTCTTCGCAGAACACATCGCAGAACAGCTGAGTCTGGTACTGCCGCATCCATTCCGCTCCAGCGGGCAGCATTTCATTGATCACCAGGTCGACAAATTGTGAGGTGCGTCCTTTATATTCCGACGGGACGGCGTGGGCGGGCAGAAATGTCGGGGCCAACTCCACCGGCTGCTGTTGGTGCAGGGCCAGGATGGCATCCAGCTGCTTGAGTTCAGCCGCTGTTTCCAGCCCATACCCTGTCTTGGCCTCGGCGCTGGTGGTGCCGTAGCGCAGCATCCGTTCCAGCCGGGGAAGGTTGTCGGCTACCAGCTGGTCCAGGCTGGCATTGCGGGTGTTGCCTACGGTAGACATGATGCCGCCGCCGGCAGCCATGATCTCCATATAGCTGGCGCCGGCGACGCGCTGCTCAAATTCATTGGCCCGATCGCCGAACCAGGGTAGGTGAGTATGCGGATCCACAAAGCCAGGGGTCACACACTGCCCTTCAGCGTCAATTTCAAGATGGGCGCGGTATGTCTGCTGAAGGGAGGTGGTTGATCCTACCGCTACAATGGTGCCGTCGTGAACCGCGACGGCGCCATCGGCGATGATGCCCAGGTCGCCCAGCGCATTACCCCGCTGCGGCTGACCACGGCTGGGAATGACGCACAATTGTCCGGCTGAATGAAGTAACAAATCGACTTGCCGCATAGAACACACCTTTACTTGCCCTAAACATGTCAATAATGTTTGACGAAATAGCGATTGCAGACGAACTATCACAGGACGATATCGGGCATATTCGGGATTTGGCGACGGTGATGATATCTGATTAAAGATGACGGGGATCCAAGGCGTTTTGTTCCCACGTCAACGCTTTCATCGGCAGAAATCCCATTATCCACAACTAGATGGCGGCAACAAGCATGCGGTTCCTAGGCGGCCGATGGGTCGTGTCCCTCTCGGATCCAACGGGACAGAATTAGGATTGCCAGCAGCATGATGACGGCAGCGGTGGTGCCGTTGCCGGTCAACCCGCCCGCATCCCATATCTTCGGGCCGATTAAGTCGCCGAACGCCCGCCCCAGCGCGCCGGCAGCGAGGACGATGGCCATCACGGCACCGCGGGCGGTAGGTACGATCTCAGAAAGCAGCGGGACCGCGCCGACAACGGTGATTTCGAAGAACAGGAACAGCAGAAAGAGAGTCGCTAAAGCGGCTGTCAGGCTGCTGCCGGTATGGGGGATGAGCAAATAGAGCATGGCATTGAGCAAGCCGGTGACGATAACCACCGGCCGTTTGCCCAGCCGATCTACCGACCAGCCAGCGAACAGCTCACCAACGATTTCGGCGCCGCCGATGAGGCCCGATGCCAGCCCTAAGCTGGCCAGCTTGAGATGGTAGCTGCCTTCCATCCAGTCACCGTAAACGATGAAGAAAGTCTCATTGGCACACATGAGCAGCAGGGAGTATGCGGCCGCCGCCCAGATGACCGGGTGGGCGCGCACCACCTGCCAGGTAGCCGCCAACCCGGTTTCACTGCCTGATTGGACGGGGTAATGGGGGATGATTCGCCAGAGCAGCAGGACGGCGATGAAACCCAACAGCGTAAGCCAGATAAAGGGGGATTGCCAGCCATATTTCTGAATGGCGAAGCCCACCAGGGGGGCGCCGACGAGCAGGGCGCCGGCCCAAGAGAGTTCGGTGACGGCAAAGGCCATGCCTCGTTTCTGATAGGGTACCACATCGCCAACATATGCCTGCATCGCCGGATCGTAGATCACCTTGGATAAAGCGATCAGGATCAGCGCCGCCCCCAGCGGCCAATAGGCAGGCCAAATGACCACGATGCCGCTGCTCAAGGCAAACAGGAGCATTGCCGCGATCATCACCGGTTTGCGGCCGAACCACTCGGAGAAAGGGCCGAACAGGGGGCTGATGAAGCCGGCGAAATTGCGCAAAGTGACCAGGTTGTAGATCGAAGAGATGTCTACGCCTAACCCCCGCGAGAGCGCCGGCGCAAAGGGA
>JAHEEY010000558.1 GCA_024640485.1 Chloroflexota bacterium
TAGAGACCAAGAGCAGCGGCGACATGCACCACATCCGCATGGTGCTGCACAACACCGGCTGGCTGCCCACCAATGTCACCAAACAAGGATTGGCCATGAACATGGTCCGCGACCTGGAAGTGGATATCGAGCTGCCGGAAGGCGCCACCCTGATCACAGGCCAGCTGAAGAGCAAACTGGGCCAGCTGAGCGGCCGAGACGATGTCGGCAGCTTCTCCATTTGGAGCGCCAATGCCACCACAGATCGGACCAAAGTAGAGTGGGTGATTCAGGCGCCAGCAGGCACCGAAATCAGCTTAAAAGCGACGCACCAAAGAGCGGGTGTGGTCCGGGCCACGGTGGTTTTAGGGGAAGCATAAACCCTGTTAAAGTAAGATAACTTAACATAATATAGGAGAGATTAGAGATGGATGTGGGTCCTTTCTAATCTCTCTTCGATCCGTCCATTGGGGGTGGCAAAGCATCGGGGACACGTTACAATTGCCCAATGGACATTCTTGAAAGACTGAACGAGCAGCAGAAAAAAGCGGTCACTGCAGCCGCCGGGCCGGTCCTGGTATTGGCGGGCCCTGGCAGCGGCAAGACCGGCGTGCTCACCCGACGCATCGCCTATTTGGTACAAGAGATGCGCGTCCCTCCCTGGCGTATATTGGCCGTGACATTTACCAACAAAGCGGCAAAAGAGATGCGCCATCGAGTAGAAGCTCTCCTGGATGGACAGCCGCGGGGATTGAGCATGGGTACCTTTCACGCCACCTGTGCCCGCATATTACGCCGCGAAGTCGAGAACCTGACTTACTACGACCGGGATTTCGTCATCTTCGACACCGCAGATCAGAAACAGGTGATCAAACAGGCGCTGGCTGATCTCAATCTGGATGATAAGAAGTTTCAACCCAGCAAGCTGCTTCACGGTATCAGCGCCGCCAAGAACGAACTGATCACCCCAGATCTGTACCAGGCGACCACCTACATCGCCGAGATCAACCGCCGCGTTTACAGCCGCTACCAGGAAGTCCTGCAGGCCAACAACGCCATGGATTTCGACGATCTGCTGATGAACACCGTCCTGCTTCTAGATGAGCGGGCCGACATCCTGCAGAAATATCAGGAACAGTATCTCCACGTCTTGGTAGATGAGTTTCAGGATACCAACACCACCCAATACGCCCTGCTGCGCCGGCTGGCCGGCGGCCACGGCAATATCTTCGTTGTCGGCGACTCGGATCAATCAATTTATCGTTGGCGTGGTGCCGACTACCGCAACATCCACCGCTTCCGTGAGTCCTATCCTGGGGCGGAGACGATCCTGCTGGAGCAGAATTACCGTTCCACCCAGATCATCCTCGACGCCGCCAAGTCGGTCATCCAGCACAACAAGGACCGGGTACACAAAGACCTATTCACGGAGCGTCTCGGCGGCGAAAGAATCACGCTGCGGGAAAACTACGATGGCCTGGAAGAAGCGGACACCATCATCGCCTCTATTCAACAGCTGATGCTGGACGGGTATTCCCCCGGTGATTGTGCCGTCATGTACCGGACCAATGCCCAATCCCGCTCTCTAGAAGAATCATTTGTACGGGCCAGCATGCCCTACCGGCTGGTGGGCGCCACCCAGTTCTATCAACGTCGGGAGGTCAAGGATATCATCGCCTACCTGCGGCTGGTTAACAATCCCGCCGACTCGGTCAGCTTCAACCGGATCATCAATGTCCCTACTCGCGGGGTTGGCAAAAAGACACGGGACGATCTGCTGGACTGGGCCAAGCGCCACGGCTGGCAGCCAGCCGAAGCGCTTTCCAAGCTGGTCACCGATCTCGATGTTCAACATCCCTTCCGCGGCCGAGCCTTCAAATCGCTTTCCAAATTCGGGGAGATGCTGACGGCCTGGATCAGCCTGCGAGAGCAAGTCAGCGTCGGCGAAATGATGGATCTGATATTGGAGCAGATAGAGTTCCGGAGCTATCTGGTCGACGGCACCGATGAGGGCCAGGATCGGTGGGACAACGTCATGGAGCTCTACAACGTAGCCGCTGCCAGCGAGTCGATGGGGCTCAGCGAATTCCTGGAACAAGTCGCCCTGGTCTCCGAATCAGACAATTTGGAAGAAGACAGTCCCGCCACCGCGCTGATGACCCTGCACGCGGCTAAAGGGCTGGAGTTCCCGGTAGTTTTCATCGTCGGCCTGGAAGACGGCATTTTGCCCCACAGCCGATCCCTGGATGACGCCGAGTCATTGGCGGAGGAGCGCCGCCTTTTCTACGTGGGCATCACCCGGGCGAAGGACCGCCTATACCTTTCCCATGTTTTCCGGCGCACCACCTACGGAGAAACAGAAGTCGCGGCGCCATCACGATTCCTCAACGATCTGCCGTCAGAGCTGGTCGATAGTGAAAGCAGCAGCAAGCGGCGCCAGCAAACGAAAGCCAGAGCCAGCAGCTGGAACCAATCTTCAACCGACGGCTGGGGTCTGGGCGGGCGTTCCGCCGCGACCAGCAGCAGCGGCTCGCGACGGCGCCAGCCGGCAGCAAGCTACCAGCCGCCGAAAGCAAACCGGGTGCCGACACCCAAACCGCTGCCCAAACCCCGCCACTACGGCGGTTCCAGTGACCCCGAGCCAGCCCGCCCGGCGGCTGCCGAACCGCAGTACCGGACCGGGGAAAAGGTCCGCCACGCCAAGTTCGGTGAAGGCACCGTCATCGAAAGCAAGGTCACCGGCAACGATGAAGAAGTGTCGGTCGCTTTCCAGGGACATGGTGTCAAGAGATTGGCGGCGAGTTTCGCCAAGCTCGAGAAATTAGCGGGCTAGTCAAGCCCCAGTACAAGACAGAAGCTAGAGCCGGCAAAACAAACCTCATGCATTACCTGATCGATGGACACAATTTGATCGCCAAGATATCTGACATCTCTTTGGACGATCCCAACGACGAAATGAAGCTCATTCTCCGCTTGAAAAGCTGGGCCGCCGGCAGCCCGAAGCGCCGCATCACAGTCATCTTCGACGGCGGCCTCCCTGGCGGCAAATCCCTTCGCTTTTCCAACAGCTCCGTCAAAGTCGTCTTCGCTTCCATCGGAACTAGGGC
>JAHEEY010000559.1 GCA_024640485.1 Chloroflexota bacterium
ATAGGGAGAGTCAGATGAACACAGTTGAAGTTAGGCATATCGCCAAATCGTTTGGCGACATTGCCGCCGTCAAAGACGTCAATTTTGAGATAAAGTCAGGGGAGATCTTCGGCTTGTTGGGGCCCAACGGCGCCGGGAAAACCACAACCATCCGCATGATGCTGGACATCTTCCGCCCCGACAAGGGTGAGATTGAGATATTGGGCGGCAAGATGGACGCCGACAAGAAAGAGCGCATCGGCTATATGCCCGAGGAACGGGGGCTGTACCAGGAAATCGCCCTGGAGCCCTGCCTGCTTTATCTGGCGGTCCTGAAAGGCATGCCGGCGGCGACAGCCAAACCGAGGCTGGCGGAACTGCTGGAGCGGTTCGATCTGGATCATGTCAAGAAGCAGAAGGTCAAAAGCCTGAGCAAAGGGATGCAGCAGAAGGCGCAGATCATCAGCACCATCCTCCACGAGCCGGAGCTGATCATCATCGACGAGCCGTTCACCTCGCTGGACCCGGTCAACACCCGGCTGGTCAAGTCGGTGATCCGGGAGCTGCGGGATGACGGCTGCACCATGCTGATGTCCACCCACCAGATGCACCAGGTAGAGGAGCTGTGCGACCGCATCCTGCTCATCGACCACGGCACCAACCTGCTTTACGGCGAGCTGAAAGAGATCCAACAGCGGTTCACCGGCCACGAGCTGCTGGTCACCGCCCCAACCGAGCTGCCCCCGCTGCCGGGGGTGATCCGCACCGAGAGCCACAATCAGGCGGTGAAGCTGTACCTGGAACCGCAGGTGACCCCGCAGGCGATCATGCGCTCGCTGCTGGAGCGAGAGGTGGCGGTTGACAGCTTCCAGGTGGCCCGGCCCTCCCTGGAGGACATCTTCGTGCAGGTGGTGGAAGCGGAGGACGAGTCATGAGGAAGCTGCTTCAGGTGGCCTGGCACGAATTTTATCTGACGGTATTTAAGAAGAGCTTCATCCTCAGCCTGCTCAGCGTTCCGCTGGTAATGGGCCTCAATATCGGCGTCGGGCAGATTATGGAGCGGGCCAACCGGGACAACCAGCCCACGGGCGTGGTCGATGAAGCCGGAGTGATGGTACCCCTCTCGGTCTACGAGACGTGGGCCGACGGCGGCGGGCACAGTTTCATCCGCTACGCTGACGAGGCGTCGGCCGAGGCCGCGGCAGCCGCCGACGAAATCGGCGGCTACTTCCTGGTTACCGCGGATTATCTGCAGACCAACCAGGTGCTTTCCAAGGCTGACAAGGAGCCCTCTGGCAATGTGGTCGGGGCATTCTTCGATTACCTGCAGCTGAGCATTGGCAAAGATCTGCCGCCGGCGGTGGTCGGCCGATTGACCGACGGCAGCCGCGTCGCCGTCCGCAGCCTGGACGGGGAGCGCACCATACCGGTTGGCGGGCCTACCCTGGAATTGATGCTGCCTCTTCTGGCGATGATCCCGATAGCCGGCTTAATCATCGCCAGCGTCGGCTATATGACCCAGGCGGTGGTCTCGGAGAAAGAGAACCGCACCATGGAGCTGCTGCTGACCACCATTTCTTCCGACCAGTTGATCGCCGGCAAGATCCTGGGAATTGTGGCCATCAGTTTCGTGCAGCTCTGCTTCTGGGTGCTGGTGCTGGTGGTATGGATCTGGGGAGCCGGGGCGACGGGAATGGCCTGGTTCCAGGACCCGGTGATCAATTGGGAGATTATCCTGGGCACGGCATTGGTGGCCCTGCCCACCTACGTGCTGGCCACGGCGGTGATGGTGGCGGTCAGCTCGGCGACCACCTCGGTGCAGGATGCCCAGCAGCTGACTCCGGTGGTGATCATCTCGATGTTCATCCCGGCATACACCGCAGGCGCCATTGTCATGAACCCGGACGGGACCTTTGCCATGCTGCTGACCTTTCTGCCCTTCATGTCACTGCTGACCGTGGCCATGCGCAACTTGTTCTCGGTGGTGCCAGGGTGGCAGGTGGCGGCGGCGACGGTGGCGCAGACGATTTACTCGGTGGGGGCGATCTGGTTGGCCAGCCGGGCATTCCGGCTGGGGATGCTGCGGTACGGGCAGCGGCTGACCTGGAAATCGCTGCTGCGGCGGCAGTCTGCCGGGGAGCGGAGGGCGGCATGAACAAGACATTCGATGTGATCAAATTTGAACTGAAAACGACCGTCAGCCGGCGCGGCTTCATCATCGGCAGCTTTATACTGCCCTGGTTGGCGGTGCTGGTGCTGTTTGTCATCGGGCGTGAGGGCGGATCTGCCTCTCCGGCCGATGCCCTGCCCCAAAGAAGCAACAGCGGAGCGCTGCACGATGGGATTGTCGATTTGAGCGGCCTGGTCCAGCAGGTGCCGGAAGATCTGCCCCCGGGGCGGCTGACCATCTACCCCAACGAGGAGGCAGCCAGGGCGGCGATGGACGCCGGCGACATCGAAACGTACTACCTGGTTCCCGCCGATTATCTGGAACATGGTGACGTATGGAATGTCTATGCCCAAGACATGTCCCTGACCGATGATCGATCCAGCTGGGAGATGCACTGGACCATGATGGTCAATCTGGTCGGCGGCGACGTCAAGGAGGCCAGCCGCTTCTGGAATCCGGCGGCACTGGAGCTGGTCGACTTGAATACCGGCGGCGAACAGGTGGTGGGCGGTGACTCCGGCTGCAGCCGTCCGGGGATGGATTGCGACCAGAGTATTCTGGTTCGCTTAATACCGGTGATTATGGTGGCCCTCTTCTTCATCACCTTCTCGGTCAGCACCCAGATGCTGCTTCGCTCTATCAGCCAGGAGAAAGAAAACCGCACCGTGGAGCTGCTGATGGTATCGACCTCCCCCGGACAGCTGCTGATGGGCAAGATTCTGGGGCTGGGGGTCGCTGGGCTGCTGCAGACCGCCAGCTGGGTTTTGGCGATTTATGTGGCCATTACCAGCAGCGGGCAGATAATGAGCCTGCCGGATGAGTTTGTCTTTCCTTTTGAAATCGTTGCCTCGGGGGTGGTGCTGTTCATCTCCGGCTATCTGATGTTCGCGGCGATGATCGCCGGCGTGGGGGTGATGGTCCCCAATATGAAGGAGGC
>JAHEEY010000122.1 GCA_024640485.1 Chloroflexota bacterium
GGAGCAGAAACATATGTTCAAAGATATCGCCGACGTGGGCAAACGTTTGGGAGAACAGCAGTACATCTCATCTGAAGAGATCAGCACCGTAGTCTATCTGGCACAGTCGCTGGGCAAACCAGTTTTAGCCGAAGGGCCTGCCGGCGTCGGTAAGACAGAACTCGCCAAAGCGTGGGCCAGCGCCGCTGGACTGACCCTGGTCAGGCTGCAATGCTATGAAGGACTGGATGAAAGCAAAGCGCTGTACGAGTGGGAGTATGCCAAGCAGATGCTGTACACCCAGCTGCTTCGCGACACCCTGCATAAAGTGTTGGGCGACGTCAACAGCCTGAGCGAAGCGGCTGATCGGCTGGCCCAAGAAGATGATGTCTTCTTCTCTGAGAAGTTTCTCCTTCCCCGCCCCCTTTTGACCGCTCTCACTTCGGACAAACCAGTGGTCCTGTTGATTGACGAGATCGACCGGGCCGATGTGGAGTTTGAAGCATTCCTGCTGGAAGTCTTGAGCGATTTTCAGGTCAGCGTACCGGAGCTGGGCACTATCACCGCCAAGCACCAGCCGATGGTGCTGCTCACCAGCAATAACACCCGCGAACTTAGCGAAGCGTTGAAACGGCGCTGCCTCTATCTTTACGTTGATTACCCCACCCAGCAGGCAGAACTGGACATCATCCGGCTGAAAGTGCCCGACTTGAGCCCAGAATTAGCCCAGCAGGCAGTCGCCGTGGTCCACCAGCTGCGCAACATGGATCTGCGCAAAATGCCCAGCATCAGCGAGACCCTGGATTGGGCCAGAGCGCTGGTCGTCCTCAACGCCGATGCCATTGATGAAGAGACCCTGCGAAACACATTGACGGTGCTGCTCAAGTATGAGGCCGACGTCCAGAAAGCGAAGCGGCTGATGGGGGACGGCAGCAGGCGGGGGCCCGGAGGGCGGCATGGATAAGCGGGTGGTCGAATTTGTCGCCGGCTTGCGTGCCGCCGGCATTCGGGTTTCTATGGCGGAGACGATTGATGCCATGAACGCTGTCTCCCAGTTGGGCATCACCGATAAAGGGTTATTTCGGTCCTCGCTGAGGGCTACCTTGATCAAAGAGTCGGATGATTTCGCCGCCTTTGACAATCTATTTCCCCTCTATTTCGGCAGCGGCGGCCCTCCCCTGCAGAATGCGTTGGAAGATCTGGACGGGGATGAGCAAGAGATGCTCCAGGCGGCGATGTCTGCCCTCAGCGGACGGCTGCAGAAGTTGATGGATTGGCTCACCAGCGGCGACGGCCCCTCCAAGGAAGAGTTGGAAGCGCTGGCACAGCGGGCAGGCATCGATTGGGCTTCTGACTCTCGGGAAGCGCGCTGGGTGACCCGGCGTATGCTGCAGCAAATGGGCATGGCTCATTTGGAAGAGCAGATGCAGGCGCTGCGGGCCAAGCTGGAAGAGATGGGCATGAGCCAGGAGAGCATCGACCGGCTGATGGGGGTCGTCGAGGCGAACCGGGAGGCATTGTCGGAACAGATAGCCCAGCAGGTCGGCCTGCAGGTGGCGCAGGAGCGCGCCAACCGGCCCAATGACCTCCACGGCTCAGATTTAATGCACAAGCCGTTCCAGGCGTTGACCGAAGAAGAAGCGCAGGAGCTGCGTCATGAAGTACAGCGGCTGGTGACCCAACTGCGCAGCAGGGCAGCGCTGAGGCGCAAGCGAGGCAACAAAGGGAAGTTCGACTCCAAGGGGACTATCCGGGCCAACCAACGGTACGGTGGCGTCCCGCTAGATTTAAAGTTCAAACGGCGAAAATTGAAGCCCAGCCTGCTGTTGATCTGCGACGTCTCTACTTCCATGCGCTCAGTCGCCGAGTTCATGCTGCGGCTGGTGTATGAACTGCAGGACCAGGTCGCCAAAGCGCGAAGCTTCGCATTCAACTCAGATATGCAGGAAATAAGCGTCACCTTGTCGGGAAACAGGGCGGCGGAAGCGGTAACCGCGGTGCTTTACGCCATCCCACCCGGCTACTATGCCACCGATCTAGGCCACAGCCTGGACACCTTCTACCAGAATTGGCTTGAAGCCGTCAACGGTCGGACCACCGTGGTCATCGTCGGCGATGGACGGAACAATTACAACTCGCCCCGGGTGGACTTGATCAAGGATCTACGCGGGCGGGCCAAGCAGCTGGTATGGCTCAATCCCGAGCACCAGCGTCAGTGGGGCACTGGTGACAGTGACATGTGGGAGTATGCCCCGTTGTGTGATGCGGTTCATGTGGTGCGCAATTTAGCCCAGCTTTCGGCGGCGGTTGACAAGCTGATGGCGGCTGGTTAACAGCACCCTTCGTTTGCGCTTGACGGATCAAAACCCCCATGCTAATATGACCCTACTATGTTAAAGATTGCCGGCATCTGCTATCATATTTATTACCATGACGAGTCAATGACGCACCCCGCGTAACCGGTCCGTTTTGTTTGTGAATATGAGCTAGCAGGAAGGCAGCAAGATGGGATTTCGAAGACGCGGAAAGCACCGCGTCTTTTTGTTTGGCACACCACCGAGAAAAACCAATCTGGATTGTGATGCCGGAACCGATTCAGAAGACGTCCGAACGCCGTTGGGAGAAGGAACAACATGACTAATGCATTCGAAGAATTGAGATGGCGCGGCCTGGTCTATGACCACACCGAAAGCGTCCCAGAAATCCTGGCCAAAGAAAAAATCACCATGTACAACGGGTTCGACCCAACGGCAGACAGTCTCCATATCGGCAGCCTGGTGCCAATGATGGGCATGGCGCGGCTGCAGCGCTTTGGCCATACCCCCATCGCCATTGCCGGCGGCGGCACCGGCATGATCGGAGACCCCGGCGGCCGCAGCAGTGAACGGCAGCTGCTGTCACGAGAGCAGATCGAAGCGAACCTGGATGGGATTAAACCGCAGCTGGCCCAGATCCTGGATTTTGAGGTCAAGAGCAACCCGGCCCGCATCATCAACAACGCCGATTGGCTGGCCGATATGTCGATGATGGATTACCTGCGTGACGTGGGCAAGCATTTCACCGTCAGCTACATGATGGCCAAAGATTCCGTCAAGTCGCGGTTGGACCGGGAAGACGGCATCTCCTACACCGAATTCAGCTACATGCTGCTGCAGTCTTATGATTTTTTGCATCTGCACCGCGAATACAACTGCACCCTGCAAGCGGGCGGCAGCGACCAATGGGGCAACATCACCGCCGGTGTCGAGCTGATCCGGCGCGTGCGCGGCGAGAAGGCCCACGGCCTGGTCTACCCACTGATCACCCAGGCGGACGGCAGCAAGTTCGGCAAGACAGCTGCCGGCACCAGTGTCTGGCTGGATCCCAAACGAACCTCACCCTACCGCTTCTACCAATTCTGGTTCAATACCGACGACGCTGAAGTGATCAACTACTTGAAGTTCTTCACCTGGCTGGACAAAACGACCATCGATGAGATTGAGCAGGTTTTGTTCGAGCGTCCTGAGAAACGAGAAGCGCAGCGAAAGCTGGCCCTGGAAATGACCCGCATGATCCACGGAGAGAGCGCTGTGGCCAAGGTTGAGCAGGCAGCTCAGGTCCTCTTCGGCGGAGGTCTGGACGGCCTGGATGCCTCTGACATCAGTGACATTTTTGCCGAGGTACCCTCCAGCGTGATAGCCAAAACGGATTTGGAAGGAGAAGGCTTCCCAGTAGTCGACCTGCTAACCAACAGTGGGTTGGCCACTTCCAAGGGAGATGCCCGCCGCTCCATCAAGGGAGGCGGTATCTATGTCAACAACCAACGGGTCAGTGACGAGAATATGGCCGTTTCCCTGGCACACAGCATCGGCGGACAGTTCCTGGTACTGCGCAAAGGGCGCAAGAAATATCACCTGGTCAAAGTCGCCAGCTAGCCAACGCCGGCACGGAAACCCAAAGCGCCTCTCGCTGTTTAAGTCAGCAAGAGGCGCTTTTTTTGTTCTAGACACCGGCGGTACGGTGGCACCCGCCTACATCTTCTCTTTGGGCCGCGGCGATTTCAAGAGCAGCCACAGGCCGCCGCCAATCAGCAGCAGCGACCAAACCATCTCCACTCTAGGGCCAAAGACGACCACCAACGCGGTCGCCCCGGCAAATCCCAAGGCGGGATACTTGGCCCATTCAGTATCGAGCTTTCCCTGGCGCAGCCACAGGAACCCGAAGGTAGCCCCAATGCCGGCGAACATCGTCCCACCCAGCAGCCGGACTTGTGCCGCCTCGGCCATGGACACGGTAGAAAGCAGTGTCGTCAGGGCGGCGCTGACCAAAATGCCGCCGGGGATCACCGCCCACCAATTCTCCGGTTTCAGCATATAGAGAACGAAGAAGGGGGTAGCAACGGCCAGGAGCACCAACGTCCCGACCAGCTCACCTGAGAACAAGTTCTCAAACAGGATGATAAACCCGATCATCCCAGTGACAAAGGCAGGAATCAGTGCCCACCAATTCTCTCGGTTCCTGGCGTAGACGAAGAAGAACGGGAGGGCAATGGCGAACATGACCAGGGCCCCTATCACTTCGCCGGATACCACATTTTCAAACAAGATGATGGCCGCCAGGACAGTCATGGTATAGGCGGGAATGAGTGCCCACCAGCGCTGGCGATCATTGAAGTAGACCACGAAGAAGGGGACGCCTATGGCAAACAACACCATCGAGCCAATCAGAGCGCCGGAGAATATCTCTGACAACAGGATAATCGCGCCAATGACGCCCAGGGCGAAGCCCGGTATCAAGGCCCACCAATTGGTCCGATTCTTGAAGTAGACCACAAAGAACGGGAGGGCGATGGCCCACATGATCAGCGTTCCTATCAAGTTATCAGCGCCGCGCCCAGCAAGCAGGATAATGGCGCCAATGGCGCCTAAGGCCCATCCAGGAATCAATGCCCACCAATTGTTCTTTGCATGCACCAGATACGCCACCCAGAACGGGATCGACATCAGCAGCATGAACAGCCCACCAACGACGTTGTCGGCAGTCTCGCGGCCGCTTAGCCAGATGGTCAGGGCAATCGCGCCGCTGCCAACCGCTGGAAACAACAGCCCCCAGTTGGCAATACCGCTAAAGAAGTAGCCGATGAAGAACAATACGCTGGCCGCCGCAAATATGAGCGACCAACCATTTTCTGAAAAATCAGGGAGTGCTCCTAAATTAACTGCCAGAAAGAATCCCCCTGCCAGTATGAGGATCAGACCCCAAAAGACGTTTCCCATTGTCCGCTTCATGATCATGACCTCCAGTGAAATTTCCGCATTTTCCTGTACCCAATACGGAAGGCAGCCGGATAAGTTGTGAATGTCGATGGTTTTGGTCTGTATTGGCGGCAAAAAAAGAGCCCGGACAGAGATATGCTCTGTCCGGGCTCGAAAACTCAAGAATTGAGGGCCATGGGCCTGTTCCTCCCAGGATCAGGCGTAATCTTCGATGGGAATACAGGCGCAAATCAAATTGCGGTCACCGTAGACATCGTCTACCCGGCCGACTGCCGGCCAAAACTTGGCTTGCTTGACCCAATCTGTGGGGAAAGCGGCTTGTTCCCGGCTGTAGGCACGATCCCAATTGTTATCCATCACCGCGGCCGCGGTATGGGGGGCACCGGTGAGCACATTGCTGTCATGATCCGCCTCGCCTGCCTCTATGGCGTGGATTTCCTGACGGATGGAGATCATGGCGTCACAGAAACGATCCAGCTCCTCCTTGGACTCGCTCTCGGTCGGCTCGATCATCAAGGTGCCGGGCACCGGGAATGACATGGTTGGGGCATGGAAACCGTAATCCATCAGCCGCTTGGCGACGTCGTTGACAGCTACGAACGGCTTCAATGGACGTAGATCGATGATGCACTCATGAGCGACACGGCCGTTGCTTCCCTTGTAGAGTACCGGGAAATGGGGGTCGAGCCGCTGAGCGATGTAGTTGGCATTCAAGATCGCCACCTGGGTGGCCTGCTTGAGCCCTTCAGCGCCCATCATAGCGATGTAGGCGTAAGAAATTGTCAGCACGCTGGCACTGCCCCAAGGCGCGGCTGAAACCGGGCCAATAGCCTGCTTGCCGCCGACACCTTCTACCAATGGATGGCCGGGCAGGAAAGGAGCCAGGTGATCATTGACACAGATGGGTCCCATTCCAGGGCCGCCGCCGCCATGAGGAATGGCGAAGGTCTTGTGCAGATTCAAATGGCAGACATCAGCGCCAAAGTCGCCAGGGCGGCACAAGCCTACCTGAGCGTTCATGTTGGCCCCATCGAGATAAACCATGCCGCCATTGTCATGGACGATTTGGCAGATCTCTACGATCGATTCTTCAAAAACGCCGTGGGTGGAAGGGTAAGTAACCATGACTGCGGACAGATTCTCAGCGTACTGTTCCGCCTTGGCCCGCAGGTCAGCTACATCGATATTGCCGTGATCATCACAGGCAACCACAACTACCTTCATGCCGGCCATGACAGCACTGGCAGGGTTTGTGCCGTGTGCCGAGCTGGGGATGAGGCAGATGTCCCGCCCTTTGTCGCCGCGAGCATGATGGTAAGCACGGATGGTCAGCATGCCGGTGTATTCACCTTGAGCGCCGGAGTTGGGCTGCAGTGAGGTGGCGGTGAAACCGGTGATCTCTGCCAACCATTTCTCCAGCCGGTCGAACATGACCCGGTATCCCTGAGCTTGATCTACAGGAGCGAAGGGATGGAGAAAAGAGAATCCCGGCCAGGTTACCGACAGCATCTCGGAGGTGGCATTGAGCTTCATGGTACAGGAGCCCAATGGGATCATGGAGTGGGTCAGCGAGAGATCCCGTGATTCCAGCCGCTTGATGTAGCGCATCATCTCTGATTCTGAATGATAGCTGTTGAACACCGGGTGGGTCAGGTAATCGCTCTGACGCGCGTGGGTAGCATCGTAAGCCAGATCAACGGCATCGGCCAGGGCAGCCGTATCGAACTGGCCTGATTCGGCGCCAAAAACCTTGAACAACTGCTCCAACTCCCTAACCCGAAGGACTTCATCCAGAGCGACACCCACGGCGCCGTCTTCGTAATAGCGCAGATTGATCTCGGCAGCCAAAGCAGCCGCCTGGATTTCCGATTGGCTGCGGGGCCCACCGGAGATCTTAAGGGTATCGAAGACTGGGGCATCATTGAGCTGGTAGCCCAACTGCTTCAGCGCGCTGCCAAGTACCGCGGTCATCAGCCGTAAACGTTGGGCGATCTTCTTGATGCCGTCTGGGCCGTGGTAGACAGCGTACATGGAAGCCATAATCGCCAGCAGAACCTGAGCGGTGCAGATGTTGCTGGTGGCTCCTTCGCGGCGGATATGCTGCTCACGGGTCTGCAGCGCCAGGCGCATCGCCGGATTGCCGTTGGCATCCAAGGAAACACCAATCAGCCGGCCGGGCATCTGCCGGCGGTACTTGTCTTTAGTTGACATAAATGCAGCGTGGGGACCACCGTAGCCAACGGGAACTCCAAAGCGCTGGGTGTTGCCGATGACCACATCGGCGCCAAATTCGCCAGGGGCGCGCAGCAAGGTCAAGGCCATCAAATCCGCGGCCACTGCCGCTAAAGCGTCGTTCTCATGCGCTTTAGCGATGAAGGGCTCGTAGTCCAAGACATCACCATTGGTGGATGGGTACTGCAACAGCACGCCAAATGTGGGAACGGTGAAATCATATTGCTGATGATCGCCAACGATCACCTCAATGCCCAACGGTTCGGCCCGGGTTTGAACCAGGGCGATCGTCTGAGGATGGCAAAGCTCGGAAACAAAAAAGACGTTAGCCTCAGATTTGCGGGGGCGCTGTCGCAAGCACAATGTCATCGCTTCGGCGGCAGCAGTACCTTCATCCAACAACGAGGCGTTGGCGATTTCCATGCCGGTAAGATCGGTAACCATGGTCTGGAAGTTAAGCAGCGCCTCCAGCCGTCCCTGGGCAATTTCCGGTTGGTACGGGGTGTATTGGGTGTACCAGCCAGGATTTTCAAAGATATTTCGCAAAATGACCGGCGGGGTTACGGTGGCGTGATAGCCAAAGCCGAGAAAAGTACGATAGACCTTGTTCATCCCAGACAGGCGCCGCAGTTCGGCCAATGAATCGGCTTCACTCAGCGGCGCTTCCAAATTGAGGGAACCAGCGATGCGGATAGCGCTGGGGATGGTCTCATCAATCAAGGCGTCGAGGGTGGTCAACCCCAGGCTCTGCAGCATTTCGGCCCGGGAAGCTTCGTTGGGGCCGATGTGACGGGCCGCAAAACGATCAGTTGAATTCAAAAGCTGCCGGTTGCCGCCTGTTGAAGCGCCACCGGTGTTCGTTTGAGTACTCATTTGATTCTCCAGTGAGTGAGAAAGAGGTCAGCAAACAGCCAAGAACCTGCCTCAGGCTGGGGCTGCTCGCGAACTACCTGAATAGATAACCGGCAGTGGGCTGCCGGTGTTTTTGGCAAGAATTGGCTTAGTCCCGTGAGTCCAGGTATGCCTGGTAAGCGGCGGTGTCCATCAGCTCATCAATCTGAGCCGGATCACTCAGCTTGACTTTCACCATCCAGGCTTTGCCGTACGGGTCTTCGTTCACAAGTTCGGGAGAATCAATGAGATCTTCATTGATGGCAACAATTTCACCTGAGATCGGCATCAACAAGTCGGCAGCCGCCTTGACAGATTCGACAACCCCAAAGGTCTCGCCGGCACTGAAGGAATCACCAACATCAGGCAGTTCCAAATAAACAATGTCTGACAATGAATCTTGTGCGTAGTCAGTGACACCTACGGTCGCTTCATCACCATCAAGTTTGATCCACTCATCATCTTTGGTATAGCGCAGATTTTCTGGTACTAAACTCATTTCAATCTCCTGAGGCATTTCCAATGCCGGTATGTAAGGTACCCAGGTACAAAAAAAGGACGCCTAACAATACTCGCTATTGCTAGCATCCTCTGTCATTAACCTGAGAGATTCGCCCTTACGGGCTTGCACCTTCGGCGCCACCACTCTTTGCCAGAGCAGGTTGGAGCAGCTTTCCAGAGGACCCCCGCTCGTCCGGTCCTTTTGCCTGAGAGTTTCACCAGGCGATTTACCTGGTTTGCCCCTTCGGCGATCCCTATCAAAGGTTAGGGATTCTCTCCCGAACGGCCGTTTGTCCGTATTCAGATGTTAGTGTGGGTAGATAATAAATCAATTGTACGTCTGGCAACACCAACTTGCAAGAGGCTGATTGGGTAATTTCCAGGCAGATAGGCTAAAATCACGCCTATGTCGATATTCAATCAGCTTACCATCAGCACCAACAGCGAATTGGTGCGCCCCACATTTGCGGAGATCAATCTCGATCGCCTGACCGAAAATTACCATGCGATCAGGAAAGCGACGGCGCCAGCCAAAATGATGCCGATTCTCAAAGCCAACGCTTATGGCCACGGGCTGGTAGAAGTCGCCCGACATGTTGTCTCTCTGGGTGCGGAATATTTGGGTGTGGCTTTCCTGGAAGAAGGGATTTTGCTCAGAGAATCGGGCATACGCGCCCCCATCCTGGTCCTGGGAGGCATCTTGGGCAACCAGGTGCCCCTTTTCCTGCGCCACGACTTGACCTTGACCGCGTCCTCTACGGAAAAACTGGCCCAGATTGAAGAGGCTGCCCGCGAGATGGGGGTAACAGCCAAAGTCCACCTTAAGATCGATACCGGTATGGAACGGATTGGCGTCCATTACTACAACGCGGAAAGCTTGCTGGAAGCTTCCTTGGACTGCCAGCACTGTCTGGTAGAGGGAATTTACTCCCACTTCGCCAACGCTGATTCAGCCAGCCTTATCTCCGCCAACGTGCAGCTGAACCGATTCAAACAGGTGCTTTCCTTCTATGAGGAGCGAGGGCTGACCCCTCCTATGCGCCACATGGCCAACTCAGGCGCCATCCTGCAGATGCCTGACAGCCATTTTGATATGGTAAGGCCGGGCATTTTGCTGTTCGGCGTATACCCGTCCGCAGGCAGTTCCCACACAATCGCGGTCAAACCCGCCCTCTCCTGGAAATCCCGGGTGGTCTATTTCAAGGTAGTGATGCCCGGCCACCCGATCAGCTACGGCTCCACCTGGCAGAGCGACCACATGGTTAGGGTGGTGACCATACCAGTCGGGTACGGAGATGGTTACTTTCGAGCGATGTCGGGAAAGGCGCAGGTGATCATTCGGGGCAAGCGATATCCGGTAGTGGGCCGGATCTGCATGGACCAGATGATGGTCAACATCGAGTGGGAGACGGCCTACAACGATGATGAGGTCATCCTGATGGGCCAGGCGGGCGAACAATCGATACGATGCGAAGAGCTGGCCGAATGGGCCGGCACGATTCCCTACGAGATCCTGACCAATATCAACACCCGGGTTCCCAGAGTATATGTTCGAGATGAATGATGAATAGGGAAAAGCCGCAGCGGAAAAGATACCTCAAATAAAAAGCGTGAAGCCCCGGACAGGAGGGAACCGGGGCTTCACACTTTTTTGGCGACTTCGAGATAATATTAGCCGCCGCAGTTAAGTAAAAGCTGAATCTAGGATTAGCCGTTGTTAAGTGGTGAAAAATTGCGCCGTTCAGCATGTCGGGCAGTTCTCAGCTGCAGTTTCACCCCACCCCAACACCAACAAACGGACAACCGTCAATTCGCCATGGCAGCCTCCGGCAGCGGGACACCGGCACCGGCAGTGGCGGGAAATCAGCATGATGAATAAATCAGCG
>JAHEEY010000560.1 GCA_024640485.1 Chloroflexota bacterium
TCTGGGACAGCAGCCCTGCCGCACCCCAGGCCGCCAATCTGGTCGCCAGAAGCATCAAATCAATGCTGTACCAATTCCTGCCCGCCTACCCCAATCTGGAATACATGGTCGTGGTCGGCGATGATCGGGTCATACCCTTCCGCAGGATTGTCGATACAGCTCTGGTGGCCAATGAAAGGCATTACGCCTCCGCGCTGACCGGCTACCAGGAGCTGCTGGCCGCTTTTGAGGGACGCTACCTGCTCACCGACGATTACTATGCCGCCGTCATCCCTTATCCATGGCAAGGCCGCGAGCTCTATCTGCCCCAATACGGCATCGGCCGGCTGGCTGAGTCTCCGGCTGAGATCGTCGCTTACATCGACACCTTCCTCAACAGCCCGGTCCTCAGCCCCGAAAACGCCCTGATCACCGGCTATGACTTCCTCATCGACCAGGCTGAGGCCGTCAGCCGCACCCTTGGCCTTCAAGGGGTCAGCGCCATCGACACCCATATCGACAACAGCTGGACCGGAAGCGACGTCCGCGGCTCCCTTTTCGTCACCCAGGCCCATGACCTCATCTCGCTTAACTCCCACTTCGACCATTACCGCTTCTTCCCCAACGCCTCCGGGGATGACGTCTATGCCGCTGAGATCACCTCCACCACCGACTACTCCGGCAGCCTGGTCTTCTCCGTCGGCTGCCATTCAGGGCTGAATGTCGCCGACAGCGAGCTGCCCCCCCTTTCCGGCACTGACTGGGCCCAGGCGTTCAACCGCCGCGGTGCCACCTTCATCGGCAACACCGGCTTCGGCTATGGCGATTCCGACCTGATTGCCTACTCGGAACGGCTGATACTCAACTTCGTAGAGCAGCTAAGCTACGTTGGTGAAGGCTCCCAGACAGTCGGCAACGCGTTGATGCAGGCCAAGCAGCGCTACTACAACAGCGTCGCCGCCGGCTCGTTGAGCAACTATGACGAAAAGGTCCTGGCCGAAATGACCCTGTACGGCCTGCCGATGCGGGGAATCAGCATGACCAACCAGACCACCTCCCTGCCGGGCGCCTCCCTGGTCGAACACAGCCCGCTGGCTGCCCAGCAGGCCGACACCGCCCGTTACACCCTGGACTACCAATATCAACTCCACCAGGTCGGCAGAGGCGGCTACTTCACCCAGCTAGACGATACCGAAATTCATGTCACCGGCGGCCGTCCGGTCCAACCCAGGGACACCATCCTCATCGACGTTGAAGACGCCGTAGCCCGGGGTGTCGTCATGCTTGGCGGCACCTTCAGCGACACCACCAGCTTCGACCCGGTTATCTCCAACATCATCTCCCAGACCGGCGCCCTGATCACCGAGGGTATCTATCCCGTCACTCGCTGGTACCCCGTCCCCATCGGCAGCATCAACCGCTTCCTCTCCATTGACGGTGAGCTGAAGCAGCGCCTCATCGTCGTCCCTGGCCAGTTCAAAGCGACCACCATCGTTACCGGCACCCCCACCATCGGTATTCAGCGGCTCTATTCGCAGCTAGAGTTCGAAATATACACCGCCCCCTACAGCGACACCGATTTCATCGCCCCCAACATCTGGCAGGTTCAGACCGAACTCACCGACACCCAGCTGCGCTTCCGGGTCAGGGTTGATGATGACAGCGGCGCAGTCCAGCGGGTCATCATTCTCTACCGCTTGCAGACCGACAACCAATGGACCAAACTGGAGCTTCCCTACGATCCGGCCACTGGTTGGGCAGTAACCCGTATCGCCCGCCCCGTGGGTACCATCTACTACTTCGCTCAAGCCGTCGACCCATCCGGCAACGTCTCCCTGGTCCTCGATCATGGCGAATCCTTTATCAAGCAGCTGCCCAACGTCGCCCCATCCGCTGCCGCCGGCCCAGACTGGCGTCTCACCGAAGGCAGCCCGGTTACCATCGATGCCCTCGCCGCTGACCCCACCATCGGCGATTCATTGACCTACCAATGGCAGGTCCTGTCCAACAACGGGCAGAGCGTCCCAGACAGCACCCTCACTCGCCTCAGCTTCACACCGGTAGACGACGGCATCTACACCGCCACCTTCACCGTCACCGACAGCTATGGCGCTGCCGCCGCAGACACCATCTTCATCACTGTGGACAACGGGAAGCCGCTGGCCAACGCCGGCGCCGATCGGGGCATCGACGAAGGGACTGCCCTCACCCTGTTCGGCGCCGCCTCCGATCCCGGGGCCAACGACAGCCTCACCTACGGCTGGGAGATCGCCTCCAGCGACGGCACCATCGTCATCACCGGCACCACCACAAGCCTCAGCTTCACCCCGGATGACAACGGCATCTATACCGCCACCTTCACCGCCCTCGATAAAGACGGCGGTCAGGGCAGCGATCAGCTGCTGATAACGTCCGCCAACGTCTCCCCCCAGGTTGACGCTGGCGCTGACCAATCGGTCGATGCCGGCACCACCGTCACTCTAACCGGCGCCTTCACAGACCCCGGGACTGCCGACACCCACAGCTACCTGTGGCAGGTCAGGGACAGCGGCGGTCAGCTCCTGTTCAGCAGCGCCCAGCTGGTGGCTCAGTTCACCCCAGCCACAGCCGGCACCTACACCGCCACCTTGACCGTCACCGACGATGACGGCGGCTCCGGGACCGATCAGCTGGTGATCACCGCCAACCAGACCGGCTACACCGTCTATCTGCCGGTGATCGTGAACCAGTCCGCCGCCATCAGTCAGCTGCCGTCGCCGGCAAGATCGTCTCAAACAGGCCGGTAGGGTTTACCAAACACTGCCGCCAGCAGATTCACAGCACCAACCTCCAGCCTTACGGTTCTCATCCGTAAGGCTGGAGGTTCGACTCCTTCCGCGCCCGCTTTTGATCCCAAGATTCTCACGACAAGCCCACTCCCCTCTTACCTGTCGCCCGGCTCGCTCTTGTCTGCCCCGCATGCAACAAAACGCGGTCCCATACGTAATAGATCTTTAGACAGGCAGAATACAGCCAGCGGGGAGCCACCCGCGGCAGGAGAAAATGATGACCAAGCTATCGGAACTAATCGATAATACCCAAAGCCATCAGGTGACAATCA
>JAHEEY010000561.1 GCA_024640485.1 Chloroflexota bacterium
GCCCAATGGAAACCGAGCGCCGATCCCCAATCGTGGACTACCAAAGTGACCTTGCTGTCTAAACTCAATGCCTCAAACCAGCCGTCCAGGTAGCGGGCATGGTCTACGAATCGATAGGAACCAGATCCGCTGCGGCCTGATTGGCCCATGCCGATGAGATCTGGCGCCAGGCAGCGCCCCTGTTTTTCCAGCAGCGGGATGATATTCCGCCACAGAAACGACGAAGTGGGATTGCCGTGCAAGAAGACAATCGGATCGCCGCTGCCAGACTCCAGATAGGCCATCTCTGAGTCCAATACCTTGATCCGTTTGGTTCGGGACAAGTGTGCTCCTGGATTCGAAATGTTCTCCATCGTTTCGTTCCTCCGGCTAGATATCCGCCGGCAAGCCGCGTTCCGAAATCGCCACCCGCCACCAAAGATAGTCATCCATGGCGTACTGAAACTGCATGCCGCACTTTTGCAGGACTCGCTGAGATGCCACATTGTCACGGGCTGTTTCCGCGATGACAGCAGTGACTCCCTTGTGCCCCGGAGAAAAGGCCCAGTTGATGAACTCGCTGACCGCTTCGGTAGCATAACCTTGGCCCTGGTGCGCCGGCATGATGCCGTAGCCAATCTCCAGCTGCCCGTTTGTGTCAACCGGCCCCTTGAAGCCTATCATGCCGATGGCCCGCTGGCGGCCCAGGATAATGAGCCAAAAAGTGTGCCACACATGCCTGGCGGCGGGCGCTGATGACATCTTGTCCAGCTTGATGTTAATGGCCCGGGACACCACCCCGGAAAACAGCGACCCGTCAAGGGACACACCGAGTTCCCGGGCCAGATCATCGGGACCGCCGGGAATGACGCAGCGCTTCAACTGCTTCTCTGTCAGCGGCAGCAGCTGCAGCCGTGGTGTTTGAATCCGGTTCACCTTGTCGCCCTGCCTGTACGGTCTGTTAGGCTGACAAATAGTCAGCGCCAATCTTCAATTTCTCGGCCTTCCCGCCACGAGCTTGCAAAACGGTCGATTTTTCTGATGAATGTCTCTTTGGCGTTGGTATACGCTTCTCGGTCGTCAGGGTGCTGCCGGGCCAGCCGCTCTTTCAACTGTGAGTACTCCTGCGCAGCATCCGGGAAGGCGATTAGATAGGCGCAGAAATTGAGATGACGCAGCGCTTCGGGATCGGCCCGCCTGAAGACGTGCACATGGTGAGTGTGCCGCTCGCCGTCAAGTTTGGAGAAATAACGCCGCCCGGGAATCCCATTCTCCCCTCTTGGCTGGTAGCCCAACTGGATCATCTGTTCGTTGAACTGATCCACTTTCTCGATGTCGGTCACTTCTACTAATATATCGATAACAGGCTTGGCCAGGATCCTGGGGATTCTGGTACTGCCGATATGGTGAACCAGGATCAATATCGGTTTGAGAACGGTAATCAATCTTGCCGCTTCCGCTTCAAAGGCGGCGGCCCACGCAGGATCGTGGGGAAGCAGTTCAATCCGGCTGCTCATTCGCTGTTTTCCTCACCCTTGTCTTTGCGGCTTGCCCGCAGCTTGTCAAGCAGCCGCGGCTGTCTGTTTTGACTGTGCTGCGCCATCATCACGATAAAACTGGAGAGGATACCCAGTCCCAACAAGATGTAAATCATGGTAAAGATCTTGCCGCCCGGGGTCGCCGGCGAGAAATCCCCGTAGCCGACGGTGGTCAAGGTGATCACCGTGAAATAGAGGGCATCCAGCCAGGACCATCCTTCCTGTACATGGTAGAACCAGGTGCCGGTCACGATGATCAGAACGACCAGGATGAACAGTCCCCGGAATTCTGGGTCCTTCAGGCCCGACCATATTGACCGGAAAAACCGCATAATCAGCAGCAGCATCGCTGGCATCTGCACTCACCTGTTTCCTGAGCAGCAATCGTGTTCTAGTATACCCCTTCCCCAAAGGCGATCTCTTGGGCCACTTTTGCCATCATCGGGATCATCATCTCAAACGCGGCGAATCGCTGGTCCTGGGTCTGGCCTTTAAGGAACCGGTAGTAGATCTGGGCGATAATGACTGTCAGCCGGAACAGCCCTAGAGCGTGGTAGAAACGGATATCTTCTACCGTTCGGCCGCTCTTTAGAGCGTACCGTTCAACCAGTTCGGCTCTGGAATAGAAGCCCAAGTCACCCAGGGGCATCATCGACAGCGCTTGAAAATGGGGCGGGTCAGCAGGCTCTGTCCAGTAGCACAGCAGCGCCCCCAAATCGGATAAAGGATCGCCCAGGGTGCACATGTCCCAATCGAAGATGGCCACCAGTTTCCCGGGATCGCCGGTGGCCAGCATGGCATTGTCCAGCTTGTAATCGTTGTGCACCAGTGAGAATTGGGTGGTTGCCGGCTGGTTCTGCCGCAGCCATTGGTAGACCGTGTCCATTTCGGCGATTTCACTGCTCTTGGCTTTACCCCATCGACGGTACCACCCTTCGATCTGCCGGTTGATAAACCCTTCCGGCTTGCCCAGCTCCCCCAGCCCAACTGCCTGGTAGTCGACCGCATGAAATTGGGCCAGAGCGTCGATCAGTGCTTCACTCATGCGCCTGGGGGCGGCAGCCATGGCGGCGTAAGCCTGGGGTATGGAGCGGCGGACCACCTGGCCAACACGACGTTCCATCACAAAGAAGGGAGCGCCAATCAGGTCGGCGTCTTCATGGAAAAGGAAAGCCCGGGGCGCATAGGGGAACGCTTGATGGAGCACTGAAAGCACCTGGAACTCACGCCCCATGTCGTGGGCCGATTGGGCCACCGGGCCCAGCGGCGGGCGGCGCAGCACATACGCATGACTGCCGTAATCCAGCAAGTAGGTCAGATTGGCAGCGCCGCCTCCAAATTGACGCACGGTTAGCTGGTTATCGCTGCCGGGCAGCTTGCCTTTCAGGAAGCGGCCGACCCTGGCGGTGTCAAACTGTTCATCCGCCCTGACGGCGATAGTATCATCAAACGGCTGCTGTGGGGACATCTCCATAACCTCGTCGGGTAAGATCTGTCGCGATGTACGGGGGAACCCCGCTTCGCCTGATTGCTGTCATGTCATGTCACTGGTACCGCTGG
>JAHEEY010000123.1 GCA_024640485.1 Chloroflexota bacterium
GATTATGAACGCGCGGCAGTCAAACGGGCGGAACGGCTGCGGATCGACACTGAATTCACAGCCGCTCGTGACAAATGGCAGGCGGAAAACAAGCTGGATGAAGTCGTGGACGAAGCGGACATCGCCGAAGTGGTGGCCGCTTGGACCGGCATCCCCTTGAATCAAATGATGGAGACGGAAGCGGACAAGCTGCTGCATATGGAAGAGCGGCTTCATGAGCGCATTGTCGGCCAGCACCGGGCGATTGTGGCCCTCTCCGATGCCATTCGCCGCAGCCGTTCTGGTCTGAGCGATCCGCGGCGGCCCATCGGCTCATTCATCTTCCTGGGCAGTTCTGGCGTGGGTAAGACGGAATTGGCCAAAGCATTGGCTGAATTCCTGTTTGACGATGAAGAAGCCTTGGTGCGGGTGGATATGAGCGAATACCGTGAGCAGCATACCGTCAGCCGGCTGTTTGGCGCTCCGCCAGGATACATCGGCTATGAACAAGGCGGGCAGTTGACGGAACAGGTGCGGCGACGCCCCTATTCGCTGGTCCTGTTTGACGAAATCGAAAAAGCCCACCCTGATGTGTGGAATACGCTGCTGCAGCTGCTGGATGACGGCCGTCTGACAGATGGACAAGGGCGTATCGTCAATTTCCGTAATACGGTCATCGTCATGACCAGCAACGTGGGCACTTCTTTCGTCACCAGTTCCGGGGCCTTGGGCTTTGTCGGGGTCAAGGATAAAGATGAAGCTGCGGATCACAAGCGGATTGAGGATGAATTGAAGAAGACCTTCCGCCCTGAATTCATCAACCGAATCGACGAAATCATTATCTTCGAGCCATTGTCCGAGGAAGATGTGATTGAGATTGTCAGGCTTCAGATGAAGGATGTTCAGGCGCGGTTGGCTGAACACGGCGGCCTGCACATAGAATTAACCGCTGCGGCCCAGAAGTGGCTGGCGCTGCAAGGGTACGATAAAGATTTCGGCGCTCGGCCTTTGAAGCGCGCGCTGCAGCGATATGTGGAAAGCCCGCTTTCAGTGCGCATGCTCAAGGGTGAATTCTCAGTGGGCGATCACGTCTGTGTTGACGAGGTCGATGATCAGCTGGAATTCTCGCTGATGACCAATGATTCGAAGGAAGCGGCACCTGCTGAGTAATTGCGCCGGTCAGCCAGAATCAAAGCTTCAGAATCCATTATGCGGCCCTTTTCTGTTCAAGAAAAGGGCCGTTTCTATTTGCGGCTGGTGAGGGCATGTCAGGCGCGGCAGGCTGGGGTGATTCGCTTGGAAACAAAAACCGCCACCTGGTCAGCTTGAGGCATTCCAGGTGGCGGTTGGGTGCGCAGTCATGGGCTAGACCCACAAGCTGCGGATGATTCGCATAGCGCTAGAGGTTGGCAGAACGCCACCAGCGGTAATATTTGTCCCGCAATTCATCCCGATCCGGCATGGGGAAGATGAGGACACCTTCCTGGTTGGCGATGTAGATACCGGTCTCAATCATGCGGTAGGGGAACTCAATTGGCTGGACGCGATTCACCATCTTGTTCTTGATGGTCTTGTTGCGTACTTCCAACAGGCACTCCCTGATGTGATCGATAAAGGTGTAGGGCAGATCTCTGGCGGCGCCGTGTTCCGGATCTGTCGCCAGCTCGCCCAATCTCAAGTCTACGTAGCTGATAGCCGGCAGATGGGTGAAATTGTCTTTCGGTTGGGTGATGAACCGGCCGAATTCCTCAGGCTTCTGGGTGCTGGCGATCAATGGCTGTACCGGGGAAATTTCCTGGTACATATGCAGGGGAGTGTCCAGCACGGGGAGTTCGCTGCTGGGTTCGATGCCTAGGACCTGGCCGTAAGCGGTGACCAGATAGAGCTTCCTCATGACTGACAAAGGCAGATGTTCCAGAACGCGGTAGGCAGAAATATAGACGGAGCGCTTGGGGGAATTGTCCTCATGGGGAACACAGCGAGCCATCCCCTCATCAATGCGGAAGAATTCGTGCCGGAACTCAGGATCAATTTCAATGAAGATCGCTTGCCCATGCAGTTTCTTGTGAGAACCGACTGCATAATAGGAGCCGAACTCTTCTGGTGTGAGCATTGAAGCGATAAGCGCTTCAGGTATCAGAGAAAGATACAGATGTACGGTCATGATAACTACTGCTACTCCTTTTGGCTGGATGTCGTCTATTGCTGTGAGCTGAGATGCTGGCTCATAGCTTCTGGTTTGTGTAAATATGCAGGTTCAGTCCTGCAATATTATTGGTAGAGGGGGACCCGATCATCCAAGCGGTGACCCTTGACCAGACCCTGCTTCAACCAGACCGATTATACCAGTTTTTTTGATTAGCGGGATTAACGTACGGTGTGGCTCTCGTGCATAGGAAACGGGGGCAATGCTTCAGGCGTTAACGGCGCGAAGTAGTGCCCCCGGATTGCTTCGTCTGCTAGTTTGGGGAGTCCCGTAGATCTCTAGTTTGGCCCAACCGATCTATTTCACAATGGCGCGAACGACGGGCCGCTTCCCCGTTTCGGCGTATAAATAGCGGCTCAGCGACTCCTCGATATTGGGCGCCAGCGGTTTTGTGCTGTTCTTGTGGAGCATCACCACCCGGGCAATGGTCTCTTCGGCCCCAGCAATCAGGCTCTCCGATTCGTTCATGTCTATGATGCCGCGGGAAACGATATCGGGGGTTCCCAATATTTCCCCTCCGAGTACCGTAACCACAGCGATGAAAAAGCCGTTGCGGGCCAATTTCTCGCGATCGCGGACTACCGACCAGCCAATGTCGCCAACACCAGCGCCGTCAACAAAGATGTATCCCCCAGGCATTCGCGGACAAACAGTCAAGCTATCGCTGGTCAGTTCCAGCGGGGTGCCGTTTTCGATGGCAACTACGTTTTCTTCCGGGATGCCCAGCTGCCGGGCCAGCTGCGCGTGCTGTCTCAGATGCCGCAGTTCGCCGTGGATGGGGACCAGGAATTTAGGACGGATCAGGTTGATGAGCAGTTTCATCTCTTCCTGACTGGCATGGCCTGATACGTGAACCTTGGCGATCCGCTCGTAGAGGACATTGGCGCCCCTTTGGAAGAGCTGGTTGATGGTACGGTGGATGACTTCTTCGTTTCCCGGTATGGCATGGGCGGAGAAGACCACAGTATCCCCTTCCTGGATGCTCAGCTGGCGATGTCTGCCTCTGGCCAGCCGGCCCATAACGGCAGAAGGCTCACCCTGAGATCCGGTGGCCATGATGGTGATCTGGTTGGCCGGTATGTTGGGCGCCTGGTTGATGTCAACCAGCATTTCTTCCGGGATGTTGAGATAGCCTAATTGCCGGGCCATCTTAGTGTTTTCTCTCATGGAGCGGCCGGTTATGGCCAGCCGGCGGCCATATTTCTGCGACATGTCGGCAGCTTGCTGGATGCGGGAGGTGAGCGAGGCAAAGGTGGCTATGATGATGCGTCCGGGCGCTTCGCGGAAGAGCTGGTCAAATGCTTCCTCGATGACCGTCTCTGATGGCGTCCATCCAGGCTGATCCGCGTTGGTGCTGTCAGCCATCAGGCAGAGCACGCCGCGGCTGGAGAACTCGGCCAGTTTGGCGAAATCGGACGCTTTGCCATCGGCCGGGGTGTGGTCGAATTTATAGTCGCCGGTGTAGACCAGAAGACCAACGGGGGTGGTGATGCCGTAGCCAACGCAGTCGGGGATGCTGTGAGTCATGTGAAATGGCTCGATGGTGAAGGAACCAATGGTAAACAGATCTCCGGCTTCAATGATATTCAGCTGCACGTCCTGCCACAGTTTAGCCTGGCGCAGCTTCACTTCGATCAAGCCGGCGGTCAGCGCTGTGGCATAAATCGGGGCTTGAATATCATTCATAAGATGGGGCAGAGCGCCGACATGGTCTTCGTGACCATGCGTGATTAGCACGGCAGTGACCCTATCCAGCTTGTCCATCAGGTAATTGTAGTCGGGGATAATTAGGTCAATTCCCAACATATCATTTTCGGGGAACATGATGCCGGCATCGATGATGATGATCTCATCTTCATATTCGATCACGGTCATGTTTTTGCCGATCTCGCCTAGTCCCCCGAGAGGTATTATTCTCAATTTACTATTCATTTTTTCTTATTTTCACTTGTGTTAGACGCTGAGCAGAAGCCACACCAGCACGATGAGGAAGGTCTGGAGGAGAGACAAGATAGCTGTGAACAGCCACATGGATCGCTTGCTTTGTCTTACTTGGCTGGCAGGTTCGGAATTAGCGTTTTTTTTTACGGCACTGGGTTTCGGGTTGAAGTGCAAAATCGCGGCTGATATGTTGTCCTCGCCGCCCCGTTTGTTACTTAAGTCGATCAAATAGCGAGCCGCGGTCTCTGGCTCCACGCTGGAAATAATCTCTGATATCTCCTGGTCGGAAACATGGCGGGTAAGCCCATCGGAACACAACAGAAGAATGTCGCTAGGTTCTAAGGGCTGTTCGAATAGATCGATTCGAGGATCGCGTTCTGAGCCAAGGCTGTAGAGGATGACGTTCTTTCGTGGGTGGACTGCAGCTTCCGCCTCCGTAATAGCCCCTTCTTCTACCAGTTTCGCCACCAGGCTCTGATCCTTGGTTATCTGGCGGAATTCACCGTTACGCAGATGATAACCGCGGCTGTCGCCCACGTTGGAGATGTACGCTCGTTGGTCCCGGATAACAACCGCGACCATTGTGGTGGCCATACGGGCATAATTACCTCGATCTACCACCAATTGGCGCAGATCTTTGTTCGCCGAGCGCATGGATTCGCGCAGCCGTTCACCAGGATCGGCCATATCATTGTTGTTCACGTAATGCTTGACGGTAGATTCGCTGGCGAATTGACTGGCTACTTCGCCGGCATCTGCGCCACCGACGCCGTCGGCTACGATATACAACCATCCATTTTGCGTTTCATCTTCGCCACTGGTGGGCTCCCGGGAGATGACGAAATCTTCATTGTGGTCACGAACGCGACCTTGATCTGTTCGCAAAGAGGCCTTTACCAGCCTGTTCAAATTCATGTGACGACTATATACAGAAAGTCAAGATATAGCAAGCTTTGCCACTCTGGAGCAAAGGAGCGGGAGCCTGCCTTTAAAATCATTCAATGAAGCAGGAAAATGGAGGAAACTGGCCTGCTTTTGCCTTAGAATCGGGCTAAGACGCCGTGAACAAAGTGTACAGCAGCAGCAAGGTGACAACGGTGGTGGCGGCGACCAAGAGATACAGCAGCCGGTTCAGCTGCGCTTGCTTCTTTTCAAGTGCGGAGCCAGCGGATTTACTTGTTTTTTGAGTGGATGGCGGGGCTTCAACGGCTGCCGCTGCTGCCGATTCCATGTCGGCAGCAATCGATGGTTCCTGAAGCCAAGGAAATGCTTCACTGTGTTCTGAGGAGGCAGGGTCCGTGAGCGCTGCTTCCAGACTAAGTTCTTCAGAGCCATGTTTCATCCATGCCGGCAGCAAGTCCTCCTCTTCCAGCGATAGCCCGCTTTCGTGGAGATTGATTGCGAGGCTGGCTTCCAGCTCCGATAAACGGGCTGCCGCCTTCTCATGATTGGGATCAATAGCGACAGCCTTCTTGAGATACGCCAACTGCTTTTGCTCCGAGTCGACCAAGTGGCTCAATAAGAACCAGGCATGTACTTCCTCGGGGTTGTCTTTGAGGAGCTGTGTGAGCAAGAACTGGGCTTCTTTTTCCTTACCGGAGCGGGCGCTGGCAATCGCTTGTTGCAGTCTCTGATCCATGTTTGTTTCCCTATCGTAGTAACTGACCCAAATTCACTGGGAAAATTTTAACACGAGTTAGTCCAAAGAACGAGGTAAATGCGATTGCCCCCTTAACGGCGTGCTTCAATTGAGGGGCTGCCAACATCGAAGCTTGAGTGAGGGGAGGCGTCCAGCTGCTCATAGAGAGGGCAGTGATATTGATGGTGAAGCGCCAGAAGTTGGTCCATTGGTGCGCTGGTGGGTATCTTCAACTGCGCCAGCGCTTGGACAAGATGGCAGATTGAAAGCCCCATGACCCCTAGATAGCACCCATCCAGCTGCGCCACCGGCCTGAACTTAGGGTGCTGGATGGCGTATGAACCGGCCTTATCCATGGGATCCCCAGTGGCAATATAGCTGGCGATTTCACGGTCACTGTACTCGCGCATGGTGACCAATGCGGAATGAACCTCATTGATCTGTTCCCCACTGGCAAGATCAATCAGTGTCATGCCGGTATGGACATGGTGGGTGCGGCCGCGCAAATGCTGCAGCATCTGATGGGCATCGGCCTGGTCAACCGGTTTGCCCATCAGCTTCCCATCCAGGGTCACGGCAGTATCGGCAGCGATGATGATCCGCCGTTCCGTTGTAACGGGCTGCTGGTGAAAGGAGTCGGCAATTGCCGCTGCCTTCAATTCTGCGGTCTGGATGACGTTGATTGCTGGGTCGGGATGATCGACGCTGCTTTCATCAACATCAGCGGCGATACTCTGGAAGGGAATGCCTAGCAGTTGAATTAGCTCACGTCGCCGGGGTGACTGTGATGCCAGGATCAGGTTTATGCTCATAGGGGTCGCAGAGAGTGGGGGGATATTGCTAAAAAGGCCAGCTCATGAACGAGCTGGCCTTTTTGCATGACAACGTATTCGAGGAATACATCATCTTCTATTTAGCGCGATTAGCAGCTTACTTGAGCTCGACGGTAGCGCCAGCTTCTTCCAATTTTGTCTTGGCTTCCGCAGCAGCTTCCTTGGTGACGCCTTCCATCACGGTACCAAGTTGGTCGACGACTTCCTTGGCTTCTTTCAAGCCCAGGCTGGTCAAGGCGCGAACTTCCTTGATAACGTTGATTTTCTTGGGGCCAACATCCTTCAGAATGACATCGAACTCAGTTTGTTCTTCTGCTTCTTCTTCAGCGGCGGCACCGGCACCCATCGGCATCATGCCCATGGCCATTGGCGCGGCAGCGCTAACGCCCCATTTTTCTTCCAGCATTTTGGTCAGGTCGGCAGCCTCGAGCAGGGTCAAGGCGCTTAATTCTTCAACAATTTTTTCTAGATCGGCCATTTTAATAATCCTCCAGGATTCTATTATTTCTTGGTTTATTTAACGTGATTAGGCAGCTTCTGCTGCGGCTTCGGATTCTTCGGACTTGGCGTAAGCGTCAACAACGTTAACAACTTGTCGAACGCCGCTGGCAATCGCTGATACAATGCCCTGCGCCGGGGCGCTGACAAGCCCGATAATCTGGGCGCGGAGTTGATCCAACGACGGCAGATTCGCCAACGCTTCAATTTGTTTTACGGTCAGGGTGTCGTTGCCGATAATCCCGCCGGTAAGCGTCAATTTTTCTTCTTTCTTCGCGAAATCAACCAGCACCTTCGCTACAGACGGTGCTTCGGATAAAGCAAAACCGGTTGCTATTTGACCTTTGAAAATGTCTTCAGGAATCGGTTTGTCATTGTTTTCCAGAGCAAGCTTCAAGAGCGTGTTCTTGGTAACCTGTATGACACCATTGACACCCCGCATCTCTCTACGGAGCTCTTCCATGCTCTTTACATCCATACCGGTGTAATCGGTCATGAAGATGGCACGGCTCTGTCCGATCAATTCTGAGTACGATGCTAGTAGATTGTCTTTGCGTGCTTTCGTAATAGCCAAAGATATCACCTCCTCATCGGTGAGTTTAGTACTTCCAAAAAAAAACCTCATACCAGCCGGTATGAGGTTTCAAGATTCAAGATGAAACAAGGTCCGGCAGTTTTGCTGGACTTGTTTGAAACTCCCCTCGGCTGGCAGATTTAAGACATCAAGTTATCTGATGTCACCAACTGTCTCTGGTAGAGAAATTAGCTAGATTGTAAAAAGATGGTCGATGGGGGAGAGCGAGTCGCTTCCTTAAATCCGACCTTCAAAATTCAAGCAGTAGGAGTTTACGACATTGCTTCAATCGGGTCAAGGCGAATGCCAGGGCCCATGGTGTTGGCCATGGTGATTCGGCGAACGTAAATACCTTTGGTGGCCGCTGGGCGGGCGCGGTTGATAGCGTCCAGCAATGTTTGCAGGTTGTCAGCCAGCTGTTCTTCAGTGAAGCTTGCTTTGCCGATGGGGACGTGGACATTAGAAGTCCGGTCCACACGAAACTCAACGCGACCAGCTTTGGCTTCATCAATCAATCGAGGCAAATCTGCTCCGGGCGCGACTGTGCCAGCACGGGGGTTTGGCATCAGGCCACGGGGACCCAACACACGACCCAAACGGCCGACTTTACCCATCATGGAGGGGACTGCGATGGCGACGTCGAATTCAGTCCAACCTTCTTGAATGCGCTTGATGACTTCGTCATCAGCGATGATGTCAGCGCCAGCTTCTTCTGCCATGCGCGCATCTTCACCTTCGGCAAATACCAAGACGCGGACGGTCTTACCAAGGCCGTGAGGCAAATTGATAACATCGCGTACTTGTTGGTCCGCGTGACGGGGATCGACACCTAGTCGGAGATGTACTTCGACAGTGGGGTCAAATTTGGTAAAGGCTGTTTCCTTGATCAGAGCAACAGCTTCTTGCTTGGTATATAGCTTGCTGTCGTCTACTTTGGCGGCAGCTTCTGTATACTTACGTCCTCTTTTAGGCATTGTAACTCCTTGTGGTGCTGACGGATTGGCTCGATGCTCAATCCTCCCACTACTAATGAATCTACTTAGTCAACAATGGTAATGCCCATGCTGCGGGCAGTACCAGAAATGATCTTCAAGGCACCTTCGATATCGATGGAGTTGAGATCTTTCATTTTGATCTCAGCGATCTCGCGAACCTGCTGAGATGTAACTGTGCCAACCTTGTCGCGATTGGGGACAGCGGATCCGCCCTTCACGCCGGCGGCTTTCTTCAGTAAGTCTGCAGCCGGAGAGGTCTTCAAAATGAATTTGAAGCTGCCATCCTGGAATACAGTTACTTCCACTGGTACGATTTGACCAACCTGGTTTGATGTCTTTGCATTATATTCTTTGCAAAACTGCATCAGGTTGATTCCGTGGGGGCCAAGCGCTGTACCAACAGGGGGTGCTGGATTCGCGCGGCCGCCCTGAATCTGAATCTTGACTACTGCTTTAACTTTCTTCGCCATAACTTCCTCTTACAATTTTTCTACGTGCAAGAAGTCTAATTCAACCGGAGTTTCTCGTCCAAAGAACGAGACCATCACACGAACTTTAGCTCGCTCTGCATCGATCTCGGAGACGGTACCGATAAACTCAGCAAATGGACCAGTGCCAATACGCACCTTCTCGCCAAGTTGAAAGTCGAATTTGACTTTGGGGGCCTCTGCCTCCATCCGGTTCATGATTTTCGCGACTTCTTCAGGTCTCAGCGCCGTGGGCTCGTTGCCCATACCGACGAAACCAGTAACACCAGGAGTGTTGCGAACGACGTACCAAGACTCCTCACTCATAACCAGCTGAACGAGGATGTAGCCCGGAAATACCCGACGTTCGATTGTGCGCCGTTTCCCATCCTTAATTTCAATCTCGTCTTCAGTTGGAACGACGACATCGAAAATTTTGTCCTGCATCTCCATCGTTTCAATCCGCTGTTCAATACTATGACGAACTTTGTTCTCATAGCCTGAATAGCAGTGAACGACGTACCATGCGCGTCCATCGGTGGGGATCGGCTGTTCTTGTGTGCTGTTTACAGGTGAGGAATCGCCACCATTGGTAGATGGCTTTTCACTGGCCGCCAATGGCATGTTGTTTTTTTGTTCTTCGCTCATTTCAATTCTCACCCGCACTGTAATCGTTTGTTCACAGTGACTTCTTGTTTAGCGCATCGCTGATAAAGGCTGCTTTGCCATGGTTGGCTGGCAGCACTACAACCCGATTATCTGCCCTAGAAGAGCTTGAATCGAGTTTGAGAAGATTGCATCAAAAAACCACAAGAAGATTGACATCACGATTGAGACGCCCAAGACAATCAGCGTCAGCCGCCATGATTCATCTCGAGTCGGCCAGGTCACCTTGCGCAGCTCGCCGCGGGTCTCTCGCAGATAGCGTGAGATGGGATTTTGCTGCTTGCCTGTCTTCTTTTCAGATGCCTTCTTGACAGGCCCTGTTTTGTTTTCAGATGCCTTCTTGACGGGCCCTGTTTTGTTTTCGGATTTCGCCACGATATTTATTCCCTCCACCTTTACGGTGGAATACCGGTTAGGTAAAACTAACTAGTAATCTCCAGGAAGCCATTGGGCTCCCTGGAGATTTTACAGGGGGTGCAGGACTCGAACCCGCAACCTACGGTTTTGGAGACCGTTGCTCTGCCAAATTGAGCTAACCCCCTACATACGGGTTACCTAGTTTCTCGATGAACTCGATGCTGACGGCAGCGAGGGCAATACTTATTGAACTCTAGCCGGCTAGGATCGTTTCGTCGATTCTTTTCTGAGAGATAATTACGCTCTTTGCACTCGGTGCAAGCCAATGTAATGAGTGAGCGAGCTGTTTTCTTAGCCATTGCAAAAACCTTACTGATTGTTGAGCCTCCTGCAGTACCAGACCGCAGGAGGCTCAACTAAATTAGTCTAAAATCTTAGTGATAACACCAGCACCAACAGTCAAGCCACCTTCGCGAATCGCGAAGCGGCCGCCTTCTTCCAAAGCGACGGGGATGATCAACTTAACCTGCAGGTTGACGTTG
>JAHEEY010000124.1 GCA_024640485.1 Chloroflexota bacterium
TCCTGTTCAATCAGCTCCAGCGGCCCGATTTTCACCAGTGCCGGTGTGTGGGCGGTGCCGTCCATATCGACCGGACGGACCCGGAAAACGCGGCAGCCGCTCAGCCCCATGCCGAATTCGGTTTCAATGGCCACACGGCCGTACTGGGCAAACATGCGCCGCAGCACATCTGACTCATGCTCAGAGATGTGGATGTTACCTGCTGTCTGGACGATGGTTGCGGGCGGGTCTGCCATTCTGCGCGCCCCAGTATAAGGAAAGGGTGTGACAGAGCGTAAAGGCGTGGCGGCCTGTCACATGCCGGTGACGACGGGATACGAGGCTGTTGGATTAAAGCATAGCACAACAGGGATCGGGTTGTACAGTCCAGCGCCTGCCGCTTCAGGACTGTCCAGGGCTTGGCCAACTCGGGACAATGGCGAATCCGGTCTTCTGGCAGAACTCACAGCCGGGAAGCGGCGGCGTCGACAAATGGGGAGAAGAAGTTGAGCGTTTCATCCAATGTCTGCCGGGCCAGACCCAGGTTGAAGTCATCCACTTTGCCGGCATTGACGCAGGATAGATAGGCAGGCCGGGTGCGGTCTAGCGAGTAAACAAATGAGATGTAGTAGGCGTTGTCCACATCCTGCCAGTCGGGGGGCACCTCTTCGTAAAACACGCCGGAATAGAGGATATTGTTATATGCGGCCACATATGCAGTGCAGGCATTGGCGTCGCTGCCGGCGGCGTCGATGTTGGCCCGCATGGTTTGCAGGGCGCCGCGAATGCGGATCATGTTGTTGACCAGCTGGGCGGCATCGAAGCTGCGCACCGGGAAGACGCCCAGGATGTCGTTGGGATTGGAGATGTAGTAGATGACAATCTCGTCTATTTCCTCAGCCGTGGGGGTGGCCGCCGGCTGAGGCGGCGAAGTTGGCTGCGGCGTGTGGGTTTCCGTGGGCATTGGTGTGGGAGTCGGGGTGTCGGTGGGCCGTGGTGTGGGGGTGTCGGTGGGCGTGGGGGTATCTGTGGGCAGTGGTGTTGGCGTATCTGTCGGCTCCGCCGTTGGCGTGGGGGTATCGGTGGGTTCCGCTGTGGGGGTGTCGGTGGGAACCGCCGTCGGCGTTTCTGTGGGTATCTCTGTCGGTTCTGGGGGCACGGCTGTTTCGGCGGCATTCTCCACGGCGGCCAACTCATCTGCCGGCACCTCTGAATCGGGGGTGCAGGCCGCCAGACATATCGCTAATAAGAGTAGGGGTAATAAGAACTTTCTGCTAAACATCGCTGTGGCCTCCTGCTGCTGACGCAGCCGCTAAACTGATCTCTATACATTAGTGCTGGCTTGCCGGCGAGCCGCCGGATGGCTGTATCTCTGGCCAGGGGGGCAGACCCTCAAAGCTGAATTCCGCGGTGGGGCTGCTGTTCCCCCGATTGCCCGTAGGCGCCGCCGCTGCTGGCGCTGAGCCGGCATCAGCGGAAGCGCTGTTGACGATGGGCGTCACCCGGAAATTATCAAAGCGGGCATCTGAGACCGGGGCGTCGCTGTAGGGGCTGGAGACAATACCGACATCGGTCAGGCCGGTAAAACTGTCGTCGTACAGCTGGGTGAGGTATTGGCCGTTGACACTCAGTTCGATCTGGCTGCCGCTGCGGGTGACCTTGAGCCGGTTGATGGTTGTACCCGAGCCGATGGCGGAGCTGTTAGCGACTGGGGCGATGGCAGTGAAGCCGTCGGGATCCCGGCGCAGCAGGCGGTACATCTGATAATCGGTGTTAATGTCGAAGAGGTAGTATTGGCTGTAATCCTGGTTGATGCCGAATATCAGCCCGTAGGAACTGCCCGGCGGGTCTACCCAGCGGGCTTCTACCTCGATGATGTAATCCTGCCGGGAACAGGTGGGCGCCCGAAAGAAGTAGAAGTAGCCAGGCTCTCTGGTCAAAACGCGATATTCGCCCTCGGCATACCCGGACAAAACGAAGGCGTCATCTCCAACGGGCCAGCCGCTTCCGGGATGGCTGAAGTCATCGAAGAAGTCGTCAAGCGCGTCCGCACAGAAGTTGTTGGCCGATATGGGTAGGTAGGTTTGATGAAATTCTCCCTGGAATTCGACCGCGCCGATATCGCAAATCCCAACTCGAGGCATCCCCCGTTGATCGGCCGCAAGCAGCTGACCCAGGTGGTCCAGGCAGCCGTCAGGATTGGCGCCGTTCACCCCAGGGCCAAACAGCAGCGGGTGATAGCCCGGCTGCCCGGTGAGGCCGCCAAGTTGGGCCGCGGTATTGAGCCTGTCGCCGTCCGAGGAAACGAAGCCGCAGTTATTGCTGTCCCCGATCAAATTGTAGCCGTCAGAGTACAGCGTGCCCCGGCAATCGCCATACCCACCGCTGCCGGCATTGTTCACAATTATGCTGTTCTTCAGGCGGATATTGCTGTTGTCCTGGCTGACACCGGCCGTGGCGCCGCCGGTGTTGTTGGCGACGGTGCTGCTGCTGAGCCGGATGGCGCCATGGGTGCTGTGGATGCCGGCGGCATCGACCACCGCCTGGTTGCCGCTGATGGTGCTGTTGTTTATAACCATGCTGCCGCCCTGGTCGTAAATGCCGCCGCCGCTGTAGTGGGTTGACTGGTTGTCGTTGATCCCACTGCGGCTGATGGTGGTGGATCCGCCGTTGAAGATGCCGCCGCCGTCGATCGTGACACGGTTGCCCCGTACTGCTACCTGGTCCAGCAGGGTAGTGCCCGCTAAATGGAGGCCGCCGCCGTATTCGGCGGTGTTGCCGCTGATCACACTGTTGGTTACAGTCAGCGCTCTGCCGGCGGTGTAAATCCCGCCGCCTCTGTCGCCGGCCACATTACTGCCAATAAGGCTGTTGATCACATAGAGGTCGGCCTCGATGCTGTCGACGCCGCCCCCATTCCACAGGGCTGAATTGCCGCTGACGGTGCTGTTGGTGATCACCAATGTCGCCTCTCGAACGTGGATACCGCCGCCTTGTTCGGCCCATCCGTTGGTGATCATCAAGCCGCTGACAGTGACCGGGGCGCTGACGTTGATGCTGATCACGCTGCCGGAAGCAAGGCCGTCTACGATGGTGCTGCCGGCTCCCTGACCCTGCAGGGTGACAGCACGGGCGATGGCGACATTTTCGTGGAATGTACCGCCGGCAATATTGACAACGGCGCAGGCGGCATCATCAACGGCTTGTTGGATATTGGCATGGGCGGTTGAAGGGACGTCACATGAAGCGGTTGGCCCGCCAGGGGTGGCTGCGGCAGTTGAAATCAAGCTCAACATGGCAGCCGCCCCCAAAAAGGACATGAGCCCGGCAAGTCGTTTAATTCTCATCTCTACACCCCCTCTTTCTAAACTCAGAAGACTGTGGCGTCAGGATAATCCAGGGCGATTCCGTTTTGGAGCGGGATCTGCTTAAATGTGCTCAAGTGCCGCTTAAGAAGCCGCTGCCCAGCAGTCTGGTTGGGCGACGCCTTCGTCATTTCGATTCCGCCAGCGCATCGGGGCTGTGCCGGCCTGGATGTTTCATTCTGTTCAGGCAGGCGGAGGCCCAACAGCCATCCCAGGAGAGGCGGGGCCGCGGCGGCGCGATGTTCCGGACGTCATAACATGAAGCGAGTGCAGGCGAAAAGGTTCGAAGAGACGGCTAACTATTAGCTGGTGCGGTGCGGGAGCAAAACGTTAAGGCCATTCTAAAGGACGCGAAGAGTGAACAGCTGAAGTTCCGCTGAGAGAGCGCTGAGGCGCGGCGTGAGAAAGGCGGATCGGGGTGTCTCTGTTTTTGCTGAAGTGCCCTACGCTGGGCGGCCTTCGGGGAAGCATTGGTACCCTCCTTCAGGTTTGCCCCGCCAGTTGACAACATAGTGGGGTTTGGAGGGTTCCGGTTCGATTTGGCGGCGCAAGCCGCGGACTACCTGATAGAGCGCTTCGGTGGTCACCCCTTCCTTATGCACTTCTTCAGGCCAGGCGGCTTCGATTAACTCGGTGTAGGTATGGCGGCTGTAAGGATGGGTGATCAGGAATTTAAGCAGGGCGTTCTCCAATGGGGGCAGTTTTTGCAGCGGCGAGCTCCCCTGAAACGCGAGCCGGCTTTCCAGGTCAAACCAGAGCCGGCCGCGGCTGCGGCCGCCTACCTGATCCACAAAGGCGCCCAGGAGGGGGCTGTTCAGATCCCAGCCGGAATGACGCTCTCGACCGCGCCAGCGGCCAACACCTTTGCTCTCCAGCCGATCCAATATCTGCCGGTGCTCCTGCAGTAGGCTGGGGGAGGATTTCTGACTGTCGGGCGAAGTAAGCAGCCGTATGTCGGACACTGTTTTCTGCTCTTCTTGAGACAAGGCGTTCCATATTTCTTCCAGGCGACGGCCGGCGGCGGGGTTTGCCAGCAGCGGCTCTGTCCAGTCTCCGCCGTGGTCAGGGTTGGCCAGCCGCCAATTGCAGGCGGCGCTGAGCAGGGCGGGATGGCTGCCGCTCAGACGGAGCAGGCGGGCGATCTCTTGTTCGCTGGGCGGGGCAGCGGCGCCGGCAGTGACAGAGGCCAATAGATGACGGCCGTCTTCTTCGCGCAGCGGGCCAAGCCAGCAAACGTGAATATCGAGCAGTTCATAAAGCTCGCCCAGCGCTTGCGGCTCTGGCAGGTAAATCAGCTCCTGACGCATGCCCACGATGTAGGACAGGGTCGCTTTGAAGCTGTCTCGCAGCCCTCGCAACGTATCGGTCATCAGCGGCGATGCGCTACGGCAGAACTTGTCGAAACGGTCGAACACCAGCACCACCCGCATGTCCTGACCTTGGAACTGGCGCAGCAGTTGGCGGACACCGCTTTGAGAAAGGAAAGGGTCCCTGCTGGCCCGGTGTTCCAGGTAGACGCTGGCCACCATGTCGCGGAGAGGGGGGTCGAGCTGATCGCTGGCTTCATAGAAGGCGCGCAAAATGACCCGGTAGAAGGTTGAGAGATTGTTGGCGGGCAGGTTGTTGAGGTCTACGGGAATGAGGGCCAGTGTTCCGTTGAGATGCGGGAGATAGCTGGACAGGGCGTCGGGGCGATGGCATAGATAGCCCAGCAGGTTGGATTTACCGCTGCCAGGCAGACCGGCTAAGGAGCCGCTGCTGCGCGTGCCGATCCATCGGGCTATCTGGGTCATCTCGGAGGAACGATAATTGAGCGGGTATGCAGACCATGAACGCGTTGAAGGCATGTGGGTCTCCTTTTCGCCTGGCAAGTCCGTTCCTTCATTCTAGCATGGGAATGGGCCGGCACAAGGGGGGCTTCGCCGCGCAGCTTCCGCTGGCGTCCGAGGTTAGAGAATTGACGCGTTGCTTTGTCTCCCGGCAGGTATCACCCAGCACGCAGTTCTGTAAGGCTTTTCTGCCACATGGCAAAACCGGTGCTGAACAGCTTGACCTGATCGGCGAAGGGGAGGGTTATCTACCATCCCACAGTGAACCGGCAATGGAACGGAAGCTCATACGGAATTAGAGCTGATGTGGGGAAGGGCGGCGGGTGATGCTGCTTTTCCCCACATCAGGATCCTCTTATGGACTGAGCACCACGGGCAGATAGGCGGTGTGGGTGGGATTGGTTATGGTGGGGTTCCAGTAGCCGCCGTTTAGGGTGTAGGTGCCGCCGCTGGCGGTGCCGGCGTCTGGCTGCCCGGTGGTGCCTTGGAGGGTGAAGGCGCCGCCGCTCAGGTCACTGCCGCCGCCGTCCACGGTCCACCAGGTGATCTGGGGGCTGTTTGGGGCGGCGATGACCACGCCAATGGCCAGCAGCAGCGCGAGCAGAAGAAAAAGCAGGAGCCGTTTCTTCATTACTCGCCCCCTTGCTGCATCGGCGCTGAGCCGCCGGCCCTTTCTGGATAGAGGTTGGGATCGTTGTCAGCCCAGGGGGCTCTTTCCATACGCTGCCCTTCGTAGCCTTGACGCAAAGCGACAATACGGAAAGAGAATTCGGCGTTGGCGCTTCCTTCTCTCAAATGCACTTCGAAGCCGGCGGCGGTGCGGTTGGTCACATAGAGATCGGCATCACCATACGCCTGCAGGAAGACGTGGTAAGGCTCATCCAGGTTTACGGTTTGCGCATAGAGGGGATCGATGGTGATCTCAGCCGTTTCCCCATCAAGCTGTCCAAAGCCGTAGTCGGTGAACCAAACTTCGGTCGCTTCTTCGGAATACATCAGTCTGGCGCCATCATCGGTGCGGACAACGGCATTCTTGGAACCGCCAGCGACATTAAGCCCCACATCGGGTGCCGAAATATAAACCCCATTCCCGTTTGTGGATATGAAATAACCGGCCCAGCCGCCAAGGCTCGATTTGTCGATACCCAGGACCCCAAAACCTGTATTTGCTTTGGTGATGCCTACTACACCATTTCGGCCCCCGAAAAGCCCTCCAGGTTTCCAATAGGCTAAATCAGTTGTCGAATATCCTGTCTGTAAGCCGACGACACCGATGGCATTTGCGCTGCTGGTGACGCCGTAGACTCCATGACCGGTGGTACTTCTGCCGTCAACCGCGTTGCCGCCGCCGTAGTTTACGCCGCCCACAGTGGGGTAGCCGCTGTTGGATGAGCCGTAGAGGGCGTGGCCGGTGCCTTCATGATAGGCGGCTATGACCGGGGCTGTCGGGGAGCTGCCGCGGGCGGAAATGGCGCTGCCCTGGGTGTCGGCGCTGAACGTATTGACTACGGTTAACAGGGCGTTGTTCTGTGTGGCGGAGATGATGGCGCCAGGCCGCAAACTCAGGGCATAGGGGGCGGCTGTCAGATATTGACGGGGCGCCAGCGTGGTGTAGGCGCCGCTGTTAACCGGGCAGCGGACGGCGATCTGCAGGTAGCGCCTCTGGCCGTTAAAGGCGTCGTCTCCAAATGATCCAGAGGCGTTCAATGGGTAGCTGAACAACCCCTCGGATACCGACAGGCTGAAAATGGTTTCGGTGACGCCGATTTGGACGCCGCCTGTGGGAGGGGTGCCGGCGCCAGCGGAATCCCATAGGCTGAATTCAAAATCGCAGGTGTCATTGATTGGGCTGCCGTTATCTTCTAGATACCCCTGGTAGGTAAACCAGTTGTCTGTCGGGCCGGGACCGCCGCCGCCGGTCGGCGCTAAGGTCTGCGTCAGGCTGTGCCTTTCTGGTTGGGGCAAGCTTGCCGTGGTGCTCTTGATGCCGATGATGAGCAGTGCGATCAGCGTAAGGATTGTGACGAAAGATGCTAACTTCTTCTGTTTCATGTGGCTCTCCTGTGTAACATGCTGCAACATTTGGGAATGGGAGAAGCTCGGCGGCTCCTACCTTTTGGCAAAACGATATCGACTCATGAATTGCTGTTGGTTTGCGGTTAGGGGTGAAGAAGGATGGGGAATGGAAGCCGGGGCAGCGGCAAACGAGACGGCCCGCAAGCGCGGCCGCGCTTGCTGTGACCGCCACCAGAAGCCGCGAGATTTTGAGCGAACCATTGGACACCCCTCTACCTGTCCCCGCTGGAATCAACTCGACTGAATCATTGTAGCATAGAAAGGGCGTCGCGGGTCCTGCTTATGTGGTGCCGTCCTGTTTGCCCTCCACGAAGCGGGTGATCTGGATCATCTTCGCCAGCTCGACCGGCTCCTGGATATCTTTAACTGAAATAGAGAGGTTTAGGCGTTGTGCCCAATCAGCCTTAGAATGGTTTCAATCATCAGCCGTTGTCACCGTCACTTCCATCAGGAAGGCGGGTCTGGGAGGTCCAAACATGAAATCAACTACGGTGCGTTTTTCCCATATACTGCTAGCTCTGGCAATCCTTACCAGCTCTATTGTGGTGATCCTCACCCTATTTGGCCGGAGCGCGGCGGCGCCGGCGGCAGCTGGGCCGCTGGATTTGTCATTGGAGCCGTTCGCGGCTGGCCTGTCTGATCCGGTTGGGATCACGCATGCTACCGCTGGTGATGATCGCCTTTTTGTGGTTGAAAGAGGGGGGCGGATCAAAATTGTCCAGCCGGACGGAACGGTGCTGACGACGCCGTTCCTGGACATCAGCGGCCGGGCCGACTCCTCATCCACCGAACAGGGCTTGCTCGGTCTAGCCTTCCACCCCAATTACGCCAGCAACGGCCTATTCTATGTGAACTATGTGAATAGTAGTTCGGGGATACGCCGGACCCGGATCTCCCAATTTCAGGTGAGCAGCAACCCGAACGCGGCAGATGAGAATAGTGAAGAGATCCTGCTGACGGTGACCCAGCCGTACAGCAATCACAATGCGGGCGATCTGCTTTTTGGCCCTGACGGGTACCTTTATATCCCTTTGGGTGATGGGGGCAGCGGTGGTGACCCGGACAACAACGCGCAGAACCTGGGTGTTCTGCTGGGTAAGATCGTGCGCATTGATGTGGATTCGGGCCCGGGGGGCACGGCCGATTGCCAGGGTGAAGGGAGCGGCGGCTATTCCGTACCAGCGGACAATCCTATGGTAGGTGGTGTTGGTGGAACCTGCGACGAAATCTGGGCCGTGGGGCTGCGCAATCCATGGCGGGCCAGCTTTGACCGGGCAACCGGCGACCTGTACCTGGGTGATGTGGGCCAGAACAGTTATGAAGAGATCGATTTCCAACCGGCTGCTTCGGCCGGCGGCGAAAACTATGGCTGGCGCTGCTACGAAGGGAACAGCTCTTATAACTTGAACGGCTGCGGTGTGATAACTGACTATACCTTCCCCATCTTCGCGTATGATAACCCTGCTGAAGGGTGCTCGGTGACCGGTGGGTACGTGTATCGCGGCAGCGTCTATCCCGCCATGGTTGGCCACTACCTGTTGACCGACTACTGCAGCGGCAACTTCTGGGATTTGGTTCATACGGGCAGCGGCTGGGATGTGACGAAACACACCAACCTAAAAGCGTTCGGCTATGTTGCTTTTGGGGAAGATGCTGCCGGTGAGCTCTACGTGGTCAACCGCAGTGCTGGCAGTGTCCATCGATTGGTGGAAAACAGCGTGGGACCGGTGCTGACGATCAGCAAGAGCGGCCCGGCAGCAGCCGCCGCGGGCGAGCCAATCACGTATACATTGACGATCGGCAATCAGGGCAATATCAGCGCCACCAATCTGACCATCACGGATACCATTCCGGCTGGGGCGACCTATTTGCCCGGCAGCGGCGGCAGCCTGGATGGGCCGGTGGTCAAATGGACGGTGGCCAGCTTAGCGCCGGAGGGGGAGATCCAAAGGAGCTTCGCGGTGACGGCCAGCCAGACGGTGGTCAATAATGATTACGGTGTCACGGCGGACAACGAGGCTGCCGCTCAAGGCAGCGATCCCGTTTTGACGATATTGGCCACCGACTTCATCTTCCTGCCGCTCGTTTCACGGGAATAGCCTGCCGGCCCGCTCTTCAGAAGAGATCCGCGGCATCAGCCGGCGGATTTTGGCCTCCTCCTAACACGCTTCCAGATAGGGCTCATACGCTGCCTTGGGATCGCACTCCGGCTCTTCTTCCTCATATATGATGTCGGAGGCGTTTAGGCCGGCGGCTTTCTCGCTGCTGCTGTTCGACATCTGTCAGAGTCTGGTGTTGAGCGACGACCAGACCCAGGCGGTGGTGGGGTTTGCCGGATGGTTGGCCTGCTGGAAATTGTTGGATTTTCGCTTCTAAGAAGCCTGGCCAGATGGTCAGGGTAAAGATGCTACTATAGACCAGTTATAACCTCCCCAGCCAGACGATGTGGCTGGTGAGGTTCTGGCTCACTTCTTAACCAACTTCGCTGGCTTTGCGGCGGCCGGAGGCGCAGGGGCAGCAGGGGCGGTGGCATTACGCGAGGTGCTGTCTGCCGCTGTCTACATCGTTTTGTTTGTGGCGTACGGCATTTATTTGCTGGGCGCTTATAAGCCAAACATCCTCCACCAGAATCCACAGCGCTGCGGGCCTGCATTTATCTTTCTACGCAGCGGCATCTGAGCATGACCCGCGGCTGCCGCGGGGTACAATTGTGTTTAGAATGATAGTGAATGAGATTGGAACCGAAAGGCTTCCGACTGTTACTCTGAACGAAGGGCAGCATCGTGAGAATTCCGCCAGGCTGCACGTTTGCCCATTGAAGTTTCTTTAGCTCAATAGGAGGCGCGATGAAAAGTTCTCCGGGCCGGGTAAAAGGTTTGGGTGAGGTGAGTATTCGAGTCCGCAATCTGGACACTATGCACAAATTTTATGAAGAGGTAATCGGCCTGGAACTTCTCAGGCGGGATGAAAGATTTGCTTTCTTCAAAATCGCTGCCGGGCACCGGGGCCACACCCAGATCCTGGCCCTGTTTGATGCCGAAGACCTCGCCTTTCTTAGAAAGAAGGCTCCCCAGGTGAACCCAGAAACCACAACACTGCATCATATCGCTCTGAACGTGGACCTGGAAGATTTCGAACTGGAGAAAAAGCGCCTGCAGGATCTTGGACTAAATGTGGAGGAACATTACCACGATTGGGTACATTTCCGTTCGCTGTACTTTCCCGATCCCGAGGGGAATCTGCTGGAGTTTGTCTGCTACTACGCAGCAGAATAATGACGATGTACCTGTACATTCGGCAACCTGTTGGGGCCGAGATTGTCGAGGCGGCGGGGCATCCGGCAATATGCTTCGGCGTAAAGCAAGATGATATAGTTGATTTATGCACAAATTAGATATCGTCACCCTGTTATCGTATATGTTTTGGGCAGATCTGCGAGTCTTGA
>JAHEEY010000562.1 GCA_024640485.1 Chloroflexota bacterium
AGGGGATCAAGACCTGGACCAACGCCGAAGGGAACGCAATCATCGGCGAAGACCGGGAAAGCGCCCAGAAGGATCTGTTCGAATCGATCGAGGCCGGCGACTATCCGAAATGGAACGTCAAGGTCCAGATCATGCCGGAGCTGGAAGCGGAAACTTACCACATCAACCCCTTTGATCTGACCAAGGTATGGCCCCACGGCGATTACCCCCTCCACGATCTGGGCGTGATGGAATTGAACCGCAACGCGGAGAACTACTTCGCCGAGATCGAGCAGGCCGCTTTCGAGCCGTCCAACATCGTCCCCGGCATCGGCTTCTCCCCCGACAAGATGCTGCAGGCCCGGATCATGTCGTACGCTGACGCCCACCGCTACCGCGTCGGGGTCAACTACGCCGCCCTGCCGGTCAACCAGCCCAAGAACGAGGTCAACAACTACCATCGGGACGGCAAGATGCGCTTCGACGGCAACTACGGCGGCGCCCTCAACTACGAGCCCAACAGCTTCGGCGGCCCTGTCGAAGACCCCAAATACCTGGAGCCGCCGTTGAAAATCTCCGGCGACGCCGACCGCTACAACCACCGGGACGGCAACGACGATTACACCCAACCGGGCAACCTGTTCCGGCTGATGAACGACAGCCAGAAAGATCAGCTGACCGGCAACATGGCCGGGGCTATGGCGGGGGTCCCCGAGCGGATCCAGATGCGCCAGCTGGTCCACCTGTACCGGGCCGATCCGGCTTACGGCAAGGGTGTGGCTGACAAGCTGGGGCTGGATATCAGCAAGGCAGCCGGCTGGGTGAATTTGACCCTGGCTGAGCTGGCCGCCAAGACCAGCGAAGAGGGATACGCCTAAAACTTAGCCCCGGCTGATGCCGGCGGCTAATCAGGCTGAATAAATCGAATAGGGGCAGGCTGGCAATCGCCGGCCTGCTCTTTTTTTTGTGCTTTAGGCGGGTTTGGGGGTCAGTCTATCTCTTCCCAGACGGAATGGTAGGCGCCGATGCGGTCGAAATAGTCCAGCAGCCGGGTGTAGAAGGGGTGGACGCTGATGGTGCCGCTGTCGCCGATGACCAGCAGCAGCCGGCGGGCCCGGGTGAGGGCTACATTCATGCGGCGGGTCTCGGCCAGGAAGCCTACGTCCCCTTCGATGTTGGAACGGACCAACGAGATGATCACCGCCTCTTTCTCCCGCCCCTGGAAGCCGTCGACGGAGTTGATCTCCACCGCCTCCGGCAGCATCTCTCTCAGCAGCCGCACCTGGGCGGAATAGGGGGTGATCACGGCGATATCCGCCGCCGGCAGTCCGGCAGCCAGCAGCGCCCGGACCTTCTTCTCCACCAGGGCGGCCTCCATCGGGTTGGAGCGGCTGGTCTCCCCTTCCCCCAACATCTCGTCGTAGCTGGCCCCGGCGGTGTCGATGAAGCTCACCGGGGTATCGGTCAAGGGGCCGGGCAATACCCCGGGCAGCTCGGCCAGCAGATGGGCGGCCACGGAAGCGTCGGGCTGCAGGCAGTCGTCGTAAAATTCGGCGGAGCTGAACCCCATAATCTGCTGGTGCATCCGGTATTGCACGTCCAGCCGGCGGGCCAGCCGGTCGCCGTCATGGCTGACCAGCTGCTCCATCAAGCTGACCCCGAACCCTTCCCCTTCCGCCTGGCGGGAGAGGATGGTGGGCGGCAGCTGGCAGTGGTCGCCGGCGATGACCAGCCGGTGGACCCGGGGGACCGGTATCCAGCTGGCCGGCTCCACGCTTTGGCCAGCCTCATCGATGACCCCCAGATCGAACTCCCTCTGTCCCAGTACGGCGCTGTCGATGCCGGTCAGGGTGGAAAGGATCACCTGGGCGCCGTCCAGCACCCGCTCTATGGCAGACGCTTCCAGCCGGCGGGCCTCGTCCTGCATCGACTTGGCTTCACGGCGGAGCGACTGCTTTTCGCCGGGGGCTGGCTTGGCTCGGCGGTATTTGCCCGCCTGATTGAACATATTGGAGGCGTCGATGCGCATCCGTTTGGCCTGTTTGAAATCCTCGTGGCTCTCCACCAGGGCGTCGAGGGTGACTTCCTGCAAGCTTTCCAGCACCCGCACCGGATGGCCGATGCGCACCAGCCGCACTTTGGCCGCCAACAGCCCTTCGGCGATGTTGTCTACCGCCAGGTTGGAGGGGGCGCAGGCCAGCACTTTTTCGCCGGCAGCGGCGGCGGCGGCGATCAGGGCGACGATAGTGGTGGTTTTGCCAGTGCCGGGCGGGCCGTGGATGACGGCCACATCTTCGGCGGAGAGCCCGTGGCGGACGGCCGCCTGCTGGGACGGATTGAGATGGGCGATAAAGGGCTCTACGTTGATGTTGTAGGGATAAGCGCGGTAGAGGGCCGGCTGGTTGCCCAACAGGGTCTCGCGCAGCTCAGCGATCCGGTTGGACCGGGCAGACTCCACCTGGGCCATGGCCCGCTCCATCCGCTGCCGGGCGATCTCGTCGCCGGCCAGCTGCACCCGGTAGCTGCCCCCTTCCAGTTCCGGCTCCTGGTTGAAGGCGATCTCCAACGCCGAGCGGCTGACCCGGCTGACGATCCCCCGCCACGATACCTCGGAGCCGTTGGCCCCGTTCCCTTCTTCGCTCATCAGCACCGGCGAGCCGGCGGAAAGGCGGGTCCAGGGGAGCCGGGCCTGCTCATTGCGGGGGCCCAACTGCACCAGCACCCGGCCGCCCAGGCCGATGTCGCTGCCTTTGAATACCAGCCGGCTGAGGGTGTCGGCCCGTTCGGAGCTGCCGGGGCGGCTGGCCTGCTCCTGGGCGGCGCGCTTGTCCGCCTCCGCTTCCAGCGCCAGCCAGCGGCGCAGCTGCTCAAAATGGTCGTGGCTGCTCCCCTGGGCCTGCCGCCAGGCGCGCACCAGCCGGCTCTCCACCTGGAGGCCGTCCAGCGCCCGCACCAGCCGGGACGCCAGCCCCTGGGGGACTTCGATGGTGGCCATGCCGCCGTTGAGCCGGATCTTGCCCACTTCCTCTCTGCGCAGGCCGCCTTCCTCGATCAACAGCTTGACCAGGCCGCCCTTGCCCACAGAGG
>JAHEEY010000125.1 GCA_024640485.1 Chloroflexota bacterium
GAAACTAGGCAGGGTCAAGACCGCTGTAGCCACTCCTTTGAGCATCAACAGCCGGGCCATTTCCAACGTATCTTCAGGATCGGAGTTGTCGAAATCTATCTCAAGGAGTTCCGCTGCTTCAACCTGATTGGGAACAACCAGATGAAGCCTGGATAGATGTTGGCGCAGCTTGTAGGCCAATCGAGCGGACGAAGGATCCGCACAAATCGGTTTCTTGTACTTATCTGCTAATCTGATTGCCGTAGCCATGGTGTCCGGGGTAAGGCTGCCGTCAATCATGACCATCGCCGCATCACGGAATAGCCTGCGGTTTCGGTTTAAGTAATTGGGGGTGATGTGCTCCATCGCCGTCACGTCATCAAGCGCGACCGCCAGCGAGCCATCGCTATCCAGGAGCGCGATGTAGGCACCGGTATTTTGCCCTTCCACGGACAAGACTAGCTCGACATTGACGCCAGAAGCCGCTGTCTGTTCCAGCAGTCTTTTTCCGGTCAGATCGTCTCCGATAGCGGAAATTAAGAAAACATCGGCGCCTAGGCGGGCCAGGTTTTCAGCGACGTTACGGGCAGTCCCGCCACGCGTGGACTTGATGGCACCGGGGTTCGATGTGCCCGGTTCAAGTCCGGCACTGGGCTTTCCTTTGGTATCCAGGAGCATCGCTCCTATGACAAGAATGTGTCCGTCCATATGCTGATTCCTTGTGTAGATGCTCTATTTTACGCCACATCTGCTCATTAGCCACCCCAAACACCCGGCAAAAGAACAACGACAGGCTGAATTCAAGCATGACACAGCTGCGCCACCAGTTGAAAGGCGGAGTTGCTCAGTCAGGAGGGCCGTCTTTGAAGAGCGATGGGAAAATTGAATCGAGAAATGATTACCAGGGCATGCTGACCGCAGCTATGCCTACCAACAGTCCTGGTTCGGCCGCAGGGTGCAGATGGAGCTTCCCCAGAGAAGCTAAGACTGCCGGCCTTGCTGCCCATGGAGTAAATCGTTCAAGGAAAGCCGCTCTCTGCTACGCTATCTCAGAGCTCAGCTGTTGACGCCAATTTTCCAACTGGGGCAGCAAATCTGCCGGCAGCGGATGCGCCTGCTGGGAGAGCTCAGCGACTTTCTCCAAAGCCTCAATCATCCGCAAGGCAACAATTGTCTGGCTTGTGCTGGCATCCTGGTCGAGTTGAGCGTTCTGGAGCCCTTCCACGATGGCTCGAATCATAGTCACTTCAGCTTCAGCTCGGGCGACTTCCAACTTTTCGAAAGAGGAGGCCTCCCCGTCAGCATGTTTGAGATGGGCCTGGGTTTCCCAATGTGACTGCCAAAATTCGATATATTGATTGATCACTTGATCAGGCAGATCCAGCCGGCCAATATGGAGATCGGTGAGTTCAATTCCCGACTTTTCCAAGGAGATGCGGGTGCGGCGTTCCAGCTGCTTGGTGATGGTCAAATAGGGATCGCTGGAGGGAATTTGCGGTTGGAGAAGCTCGTCTAGTTGGTACTTGGCGATAATCTCGGCAAAAATATCCCTGGTCATATTGAGCGGGATTTCATCCCAAGTCGATACCTGATAGTGGAGCAAGACGGTCTCGGCGTATGCCGCCAGCCTGACAGCGGATTCGTCATATGGATATGGCCTTGCCCTGGTTGGCACTTCTCCGCCGGTGCTGATGCGATAGCTGATCGTGACATCAGCCTTCACCTCAATCCCGTCTTTGGTCATCAGCGGGATGTCTTTGGCGGTGCGTTCTTGTTTTCTCAAATCAATCAGCGCGTAAATATACTCGAGGCTTCCCAGCGAACGCCTGCCGGGGCCCAACACTTGGTGAAAGCGGCCGTTGATCTCTGTGACAGCGACTTCTTCACTGGAGATTATGACTGAACCGGGCCCGCCAACACGGACAAGGACACTATCTTCCCGGTCCTGCTCCAACGTTTTTCCAGATACCCGCAGTGAACCGCCAGCTGGAGGCGCAGATGACTGCAGCCGGCTCAAGAAGTTCTGGGCCAGCTCGCTGTTGGGAAGATCGTAAAGCATTTGGATCAAACCTACCGCGGCACTTCTCGCCAGTGACCAACCTACATAGACAGCCACCAGGTGGCGCAACACTCTTGGATGGAGCATCTCAACAATGGTAACCACGAATCCTGGCAGCGACATGATTGGCACTGTTGCATCCCACCACTGAGTCAAGCTAGGAGTCAGGTCAATCCGCTCAAGATAGCGGGCAAAGATCCAATACAACAGCGTGAGAATGATCAGCATCGTCTTGAACCAGCCATGCTGCTTGGACTGTTCGGCAGGAGATGTTCCCAGCTGGTTAACCATCGTCATGCTCCTGTGAGGCAGCCTCTGTCAATGTCAGCAGGTTGCTGGCACTGCTGGTTACCAGCTGGGACAACACTTGTCTGGGAATCAACATCTGCACCGATTCATCTGACAGAGCCGTTTCTAACGCTTCGATAGTGCGCAGGGTGATGATTTCAGTAAGGTCCAGATCTCCAGATTCGCGCATATCACGGATGTTCTGAGTGATATTCTTGATGATCTTGATTTGAGTCTGGGCACGCGCCTGTTTCATGCGACGGAGTGCTTCCGCATTGCCGGTGGCCTGCTGTTCCAGAATCTTTCGTTCCCAATCCGCCTGCCACGTTCTGATCCGCTGTTCCGTCACCGCTTCCGGGAAGGTGAAATGGTCAAAGCCGATATGCAGCAGCTCAATGCCGTCACTGTTTGCCAGCGCCGTCAGCTGCTGGGTCATCGTCTGCTTGATCTTGTCAAGCCCTGCAGCGGCATCGTCATCTGGCTGATACAGCCCATTGAGTTCATATTTGGCGAGTTCGGCAGTGAGGATTGCCGCCGCCTGCGGACCAAGCCGTTCTGTCCAGGGCAGCAGTTCATCCTGTTCGCCAATGCTGCTGGCATAGGTAACGGAAAAGACCGCATCTTTGTCGTATGGGTGCTGTAGATTCGGGTCGGCATCGGTCGGTTCGGTCTGCCTCATACGAAACGCCAGGGTGATATTCGTCTCCACGGGGATGCCATCTCGGGTATTAGCTGCCACCGGCTGTGTTCTAAGATGCTTTCGCAAATCGAACTGGTTGGCGATTCTTTCGCCGCCAAACAGGGTGACGAAGCCCGGACCTACCGGCCTTGAGAATCCCGAACCTTTGGTTAGGGCTAGCACTTGGTGGCTTTTCAGGATGCCGGCGTTCAGCATGCGGAAGCTGTTAGGCAGGGCGTTAGGGTCTCGCTCACTTTTGTCCGAGCGCGCTTTGCGGAGCGTTCTGCCTGAGGCCCGGTGATTGACCGGCTGCGGGGTAGGGGAGCCTGAGAGGTAGTGGCGGCCAAGAAGTCGGAGCCCTTCTGACCAGCCTTCACTGCCGGCCAACGGGAGAACATACTGTGAGAGGTAGATCAACCCGAAGAGAAAGGAAGCGATCAGGACCGCGCCCCAGATTACCCCGCCAAAAAATCCGAAAGGAACTAGATTATAATCGTTGAGGCTTAACCCGATGCCGACGACGCAGCTTCCCGCTTGAATGAAATACAAGAAACCTTGCTTCAGGCTGCCGCGGAAAACGACCAGTGTTAATACGACGACAGCGCCCCAAATGTAGGCGCTGAATTTGGAGAGTGTGTCGGGGACCAGCAGGCTGGCGCCGGTCAGCGCGACAGTGACCAGAACTAGCAGTAGGGCTCCTAAGCCAATTGTGGGTTCGGCGTCTTCGTGCGATCTCAAAGCTGCTCCTGCTGGATGACCTTATTCTTATTCGAGGTGATGAGACAGTCCGGGAATTTGTTCTCTCACGATATCACCACCCCAAATCACCGGCTGGCAGTAACGGATGCCTAGCTGCCTGCAACTATACCATAAATCGGCCGAGTTATGTAAGGTAGCTGATCACTGTGGATACGACTAGAACAGGGCGATACTTCGATCTAGACGAGCGACAGCTCGTTCCCGGCCCAAAGCCACGATCGACTCAAACAGCGGTGGTGAGACCTGCTTCTGAGTGACAGCCAACCGCATCTTACCCAAGAACGGGCCTGCTTTGCCGTTCTCGCTGACCGCCTCTCCAATCTTCATCAACCCCTGACTGATATGGTCCAGGTCAAACGGTTCAACGCTGCTGAGAAATGCTCTGGCTTCCTGCAGGCCGCGGAGAGCCGCATCAGCCGGGAGTTTCTTGTGGGTCAGGTCCTCGGCAGTTATTTCAAGGGTGCCATCTTTGGCGTCAACCAAGAAATCAAGAAATGGGATCGCGTCTGGGAATCGTTTTAGCCGCGTGAGCATTGCCGGCATGACCAGCAGTAGTACATCATCGCTAACGACCAATCCGGCTTCCGCCAGGAAAGGTTTGATCGCTTCGGCCAAAGCCTCTGGGGCCATGTTCTGAATATACTGCCCGTTAATCCAATCTAGTTTGGCATAGGGTAGGCGGGAAGGTGCCGGGTTGATGGCTTCCAACGAGAAACGGGGAAGGGCTTCTTCCATGGAAAATATCTCGCGATCGTCTCCGAATGACCAGCCCACATTGGACAAGAAGTTATTCAATGCTTCCGGCAGGAAGCCAGCTTTGCGAAATTCCTCTACCTGGACAAATATCTCCTCACCGCTTTCCTGGAAAGCTTGCGTTCGTTTGCTGAGCTTACCCTTGCCGCTGGGGTTCATCACCAACGACAGGTGGGCGTACACCGGAGGTTCCCATCCAAACGCCCGGTAAAGATTGATATGGAGCGGTGCGGTATTAATCCACTCATCTGCTCGCATGATATGAGTGATTTCCATTAAATGGTCGTCAATTACGTTGGCGAGATGGTAGGTCGGCAGCCCATCCGACTTGAGCAGGACCGAGTCAATAATCTGCTCGTTGTTGTAGCTGATGCTGCCGCGAATGACGTCCTGGATGATAGTGACGCCATCCCGAGGCATCTTGAAACGAATGGTGGCGCTCTCGCCGGCTGCTTCTCTTGCCGCGACCTGCTCTGCGGTCAGCCAACGGCAGCGGCCGTCATAGCCCAGCGGCTTCTTAGCGGCTAGCTGCTCCTTGCGCATCTCACTTAGCTCTTCTGAGGTGCAGAAACATTTGTACGCCTTGTCATTGTCCAGCAGCCACTGCGACCAGTGGCGGTAGAGATCGGCGCGTTCCGTCTGGATATAGGGGCCGAAGTCGCCGCCAACATCGGGACCTTCATCCCAATCCAGGCCCAGCCAGCGCAGAGTGTCCATGATCGCTTCAATGGCGCCAGGAACGGAGCGTTTTTGGTCGGTATCTTCAATCCGCAAGATGAAACGGCCGTTGTGTTTGCGGGCGTACATCCAATTAAAAAGAGCGGTTCTGGCGGAGCCAATGTGGAGGTAGCCGGTTGGGCTAGGTGCAAATCGAACGCGTACTGTCATTAATTCATTACCTTCTTGTGTTGGTTTATCCAAACTCCTGCTTGCGATGGCGCATCAGTACAGACTGAACCAGGCCAATCGCCAGATACAGCGTGACCAGCGAGCTGCCTCCGTAGCTGACAAACGGCAGTGTCAGTCCGGTCACCGGCAAAATGCGGACATTCATCCCCACACTGACGGTTGTCTGGAAGAACAGGATAACGGCGATGCCGGCGCACATGTACTTGCCGGCAGGATCAGGCGTCATGGAGATCACCCGAATGATACGCATCAAAATAAAACCCATAAGGCCCAAGACGACCAGCGAGCCAAATACAAGCCCCATTTCCTCTGTGACCACAGAGAAGATGAAGTCCGTGTGCTGCACCCGCAAGAAACCTTGCTGGCTTTGAGTTCCTTGCTTATACCCTTTACCAAACGGCCCGCCAGAGCCAATGGCTATTTCTGCCTGTTCAATGTTGAAGATGTCATCCTCGCTGGCGGATTCCGGATCCAGGAATGTGTAAATACGCTCTTTCTGGTAGTCTGCCAACAATGGAAACGCCACCACCAGGCCTATGGAGGCAATCACCGCCAGGGCGATAAAATGGGACATAGGGAGTCCGGCCAGCCAAATGATGGCAAACCACATGACCATGAAGAGGACAGACATGCCCAGATCCGGCTGGATGAAAATCAACGCTACTGGAACGCCCATGTATATTAGCGTGGTGATCGTATTGGAAAATCGATGGATCAGATGCTGGCGGCTTGCCAGGAACTGGGAGAAGGTGACCGCTAAAAGGATACGTCCAAATTCGGACGGCTGGATCTGGAAGCTCGGGGTGACCTGAATCCAGCGACGGGTTTCATTGTTTATCTGTCCGCCGACAATGACAAATATCAGCAGCGCCACCAGCCCAGCATAAATGTACCAGTGGGATGAGGTCAGGAACCGGTAATCGATGGCCGCCACGAAAAGGGTGATGAATACCCCGGCGATAGCAAACCTAGTTTGTTGAGCGGGGAGGGGTTCAAATGCCGGCGCACCAGTGACCGCGCTGCGAATCATCAAGATGCCATATGCAGTTAAAAGAAGTACGGCGGCCATTAACCAGATGTCAAAGTGCCGCCATACCGAAGTTCTATTTATCATGTTGAATTATTGGGGAAGTCCGTGTTCGCTTGCTGCCGCTGGCAATCACGAATCAGCGTTTGCTTCCTCAAGGAAAAACCTGGAAACATCCACGGATGTTTCCGCTGCTTCCCTAATTGGAATTTGTAGGCATTAGTTATTACCTATCGTCTATTCCTAATGCTGCCTCTGATTGGCTAGTAAAGGGATTTCAGCTACTAAGCGGCTTTCGCGTGCTGTCTGAGATAGGTTTACGACCACATGTTCAGGATCGATGGCCAGCCGTCTGGCAATTACCTCAATAATATCATCCTTGATTTGAGCAATCAACCCAGGGGAGACATCACTGCGATCATGGACTAATACCATCTGCAGCCGCCGTTTGGCAACATCACTGCTGTTCTCTTTGTTTCCAAGTAATCTACTGATCCAACTCATTACGCTCTCCTTGACGCCTTGGCAATTCTAGCGGCCATCGATCCAACTGCGGAAGCGATTTAGAAGGCCGGTTTGGGGAGTCAGGTCAAGAAAAGGAACTTCCTTTCCGTCCAGACGAAGCGCTACATTTTGAAATGCCTGGCTGGCAATAGAGCCATTGGCACCGTTCATGGCCACTGGCAAACCTTGATTTGTGGAAATCAAGATTGACTCGTCTTCGGGTATGACCCCAATCAAACTGACGGCGAGGACATCCAGGATATCTTCAACGGAGAGCATGTTGCCGCGCGCGACCATTTCCGGCTTGATCCGGTTAATGATCAGCCTGCCCGGCCCCTTTTCCTCAGCTTCAATTAAGCCGATGATCCGGTCGGCATCCCGAATGGCCGATATTTCAGGATTGGTAACAACCAATACTTGATCGGCCGGGGCGATGGCATTGCGAAAGCCGCGCTCGATACCTGCCGGCGAATCGATAATGATGTAATCCATCTCATCGCGCAGCTGATCGCAGACCAAGATCATATCGGAAGGGCTGACTGCCATCTTGTCACGGGTTTGGGCTGCCGGTATCAGATGCAGATTCGGCTGTCGCTTGTCCCGAATCATTGCCTGCCGCAGCCTGCAGCGGCCTTCCACTATGTCCACCAAATCGTAGACAATGCGATTTTCCAGCCCCATGACGACGTCAAGATTGCGAAGGCCAATGTCAGCATCGATCGCGACGACTTTCTTTCCCATACTGGCCAAAGCGGACGCGATATTGGCGGTTAGCGTCGTCTTGCCTACGCCACCTTTTCCGGATGTCACCGTGACGACTCTTGCACTCATCTGTTACTCCTTCTAATCCGATCGGACAATTGAGTCTGACGCACGCTGTGCCACACTCAATCCTCCTATCTCAAGTTCTTGGCTGCCAAGGTTCCGCTATAATCTGACCGGAACGGATGAACGCCTGTTCTGGAATGGCCCGTCGTTGGTATTCATCGGGCGGGACCGCAATTTGGTCTGCGATGCGCAGTTGGGTGGGGCTGAGGTGCAGGGCACATATGACTGCCGATAAGTCGCCCAGGGCGCCCGCATGCACCAGGCCGCGCAGCCGGCCCCATACGATGACGTCGCCACCGGCAATCACCTCCGCGCCAGGATTAACATCACCAATGATGATGATATGTCCGTCATGGTAAATAGACCTTCCCGAGCGCAATGTTTCTTTGAGAATGAGGCCGTTCTGACCGATGCTGGTTTCGCTTGTGGACTCGGGCCCTGAGGAGGGTCGGCTGGAAGAAGGCAGCGCCTTTCCTTCCAAATCTGTTTGACTTCCCGGCAAGCGAGTGGCCAATCCAAGTTCGCGGGCGGCCGCTCTAGTCCTTTCATGATCCGCAAGAATCGTCCACAGCGTCAGCTCATGCTGTTCGAACAGCGTCTGTATCTCAGAGAGTTGAGTGCGCTGCAGGGCGCGGTTGCCCACTTGCAGGACCATTTTGCTTCCTTGCAGGAACGCCTGTTTCTGATCCAATTCTGCGGTCAGCTCGCTAATCAGCTCCCCATAAGGGCAGTTGCCTAGGGTGATAAGCAGGCCTTCCCGTATTCCCTTAATGCTGACCAATGGACTGTTGTGCGCCTTCACTATCCAATACCCTTTCGCTTGGGGAGAACCCACTCAATCCTATCGACTTGTGCGGGATAATACAACAAAACTAATTGTTGAAATAATACAACAAAACTGCTTGAATTGCAAACCATTTTGCGGTCCTAAGGATTTGACAGCCGTCGATTGTTTCGATAGCATCAGCCCCAAATTACCACTTCGCTGCGGATAATCTCCAGCAAGGAATTATCAGCCTTCTTTAGGCAAAATGATGTCAATCTTATGAATCACTTAGATAGCAAAGAGTCAGCCGTGCCAGACAAACTTACTCTGACTGATTTCCTACGAGCCAAAACGGTGTTTATCATCGATCCCATAGTGACATTCTTGGCAAAATACCGGCTGTCACCAGACACCTTGACCGTAGCCGGCATGCTGGCCCATTTCTTCTTTGCCTGGCTGATCTCCATTGGACAGATGCAGTGGGCTTCAGTGGCCATGTTCATCATTGTCCCGCTGGATGCCTTGGATGGCGCTCTGGCGCGGAAGTTGGGTAGAAAGCAAGGCGGCTTTGGCGCATTTCTCGATTCAACTTTGGATCGCTTTGCTGAAATAATCCTTTTTGGCGGCTTCATATCCTACTATGTACACCAATCGAATGAGCTGATGCTGGCAGTTGCCTACATCGCAATTACTGGTTCGCTTATGGTTAGCTACACCCGTGCCAGGGCGGAAGCGCTGGGCTTATCGGCTAAAGTGGGCGTCCTCAGCCGGGTAGAGCGTTATGCGGTGATGATGTTCTTCCTGGTGTTGAATACCCCGCACATCGCGTTGATATTCTTGGCGATATTCACCTATTTCACCGCTTTTCAGCGGATGCATCATGTGTGGCAGCAGTCTAGAGAAACGGCTGACGATGAGAGCTGAGGCTGCCTTACCCAATGCGTCCGGTTTTCGCCCGGCTCAGTTTGCTCGCTTCAGAGGAAGATAATTGATCAAGAAAATTCAGAAACGCTTTGATGTGGAGCCGTATTGGTACGTCATTGTGCCCCTGTTGCTGGCAACCGCGGTGCTGTTTGCCTATCATCTGTGGACTGGGAGGACGCCCGATCGTGTCTTTCTTCGCATCGCCCCGCTGAATTTCGATATCTATTGGTACGGCATCTGCATCGTGGGGGGCATCGCCCTCGGGGCATACGTGGTGTCCCGGCTTGTCTTGGCCAAAGGGAGAGCATCGTTACAACAGCATGTGCCCCTATCTGTGCGGCAGGCGCCGGTGGCTGGCTTGGGACTGCCGGATGAGATTCAAGAGATCTTGAAGCGGTCCAAGGTCGAAACGGTTGGTGAGCTGCTGTTAACCTGGGGATTCGACCCTAAGTTACTGGGGTTGAACACGGATGGAATAGAACAAACTGAACAGCAGTTGGAGCAGTTTCCAGGTGTCGAGTCTGCCTGGTTGGTTGATGCTCCCTGGCGGCAGTGGAATCCTGAGTTTGTCTGGAGCGGCATCGCCTGGTGTTTAATTCTGGGCTTGATTGGCGCCCGTCTCTATCATGTCATGACCCCATCACCTAGTATGGCCGCCGTGGGCATCAATTCGCCCATGGACTATTTCCGCAATCCTCTTCAGCTAATCAACTTCCGCAACGGCGGCTTGGGCATATACGGCGGTATTATCGGCGGGATCTTGGGATTGTACTTTTATACCAGAAGAAACCGGCTGCCTATGCTAGCCTGGGCTGATCTGGCAACCGTGGGGATGAGCCTGGGGCAGGTATTTGGTCGTTGGGGCAACTTCTTCAACCAGGAGCTGTATGGAAGCCCAACCGAGCTGCCCTGGGGAATTTCAATTGACTCCACTTACCGGCTGCAAGGTTTTTCTGACGCCACCCGATTCCATCCAGCGTTTCTCTATGAGTCGCTATGGAGCTTGCTGACGTTTCTGCTGCTGCTCACCCTGGCTCGGCGCTACGCCCATAGATTACTCAGTGGTGATCTGATGGCGCTCTATTTGATCGCTTATGCCGTAGGGCGTTCGATACTGGAGACGGTCCGTTTGGACAGCCGAATGGTGACTATTGGCGATACCACCCTAAATATGGCCATTGCCACACTGGTATCTATCGTTGT
>JAHEEY010000126.1 GCA_024640485.1 Chloroflexota bacterium
CGTCCCCCTTCGGAGCCCCCCAGCATCACCACACTTTTTCGCGGTCGTTGACTGCCGTCGTGGAAGAAGTCGGCCACCAGCCCGGCAGTGCTTATCGTCTGCTTTATCATATGACCTCCAGTATCGGTGGCGACCTGACTGCATCGGCCCTATGATTGACTATACACACCTAGATCGTACCGTATCGTCAGGATGAAAGTCAACCGCTCCTCGAGTCAAAGGGGATGATGGCGGGGGGATCAACGGCGCCAAATGGGATGATACGGGAGCGGTTTCGAGGGAAATCAGCCGGGTAGCGAATTTTCTATGCTATACTGTAAAGAAGTAGGCGGGGCGGCCAATCGGCCTCCCGCACTGATCGACTACTGGCCTACTTGGGCGACAGCCACCGAGCTACAGCCGGCGCTGGAGTATCAGCCTCTAGCCAAACCCGAATCGCGGTTCTGTCGATTTACGTACTCGGATGGCAGCCCAGGCCAGAGCGGCTATGCAGTCTACGCTCCAGCGCCGGCAGATTTCTTGGTCCGGGAAGTGAGGGTCGCTCGCCAGAGTGACCGCGGTTTGTTCACGCGTCCAACAGAAATTCAATTCCAATAACAGGGGCCCTTGCCCCCGGCATGGTACTGCCTGGATTCCTGGGCATCAGCGGTGCCAAAAACAGCCCGGAGCGCCGCTTGAGCGGGCATGGACAAAAGTCATGCGAGAAACATGACATTTGTCACTTGGATCGCGTTCTCCCAGCGTGACAATTTAAGTAGGGTAGTGGGCTCGGCTGATCGTTTGGGGCTTGGAGGGTCCAGCGCAGCCGCGCTACCGATAATTAACTTCGTTCTTATCCAGTCATCCACAAGTTCCAAGCCCTCAGTACAATCGAATATTCAGGATGTCGACTGTCGTCACTGGTCTGCCCGTGTGGGCTGCCAGCCGTGATGGCCGGACTGCCCACACCGAGCGTGCCTAACATCGTCGTTCAAACAACCGCACCCTGAACGTCTGCAAGCTGCCTTCACAGGAGTCTATGATGTTTACTCGCCGGTATGCCCTGGTGTGGTCCGCGTTTGCCGCGGCCGTTTGTCTGTTTACCCTGTTTAATCTCTCCCAGGCGGCTGCCTGGAAGACCGTTTCCGCCCCCATAGAAAAGACGGCGGAGACGGTCTTTTTTGTTCCAGCGGCCGGCGAGGCAGCCCAGCCTAGGGCCAGCGCGCCGGCACGGATGTCGCCGGCGATGGACGAGCTGCTGTCGCCCGAGGGGGCGGCGACCAGCCAACAGGAGAGGGAAGATGGGCCCAGGCCCTATCAGGTCAACATGCCCACCCGGCCGCCGGCCCGTTGGGCAGGGAGTATCAGCTACCGGCAGTCGCAGCCGGCAACGACCCTGCAGCGTAAACCAGCAGAGGCGGCTCGTGTAGCGGCGCCGATGATGCTGGCGATGCCGGAGAGGCAGGCGCCGGCGGCCATTCTGGCTCCGCCTCCGGCCCTGACCTTCACGATGGAACCGCTTCACCGCGGCGCCGTTCCGGGCTACTCGTCCGCTTTTGTGATCAGCAACACCAGCGGCTCGACGGCCAACTTCGTCCTGGACTATTACTGGCCCAGCGGCGATCATTTGGCCACTGATGTGCCCGCGCCACTGGCGGCGGGGGAATCGCAAGTTTTCATGCTGGATAACGCTCCCTTTGGGGAAAGTAATTTCTACGGCAGTGTGTACGTAAGCAGCGACCAGCCGCTCACCGGCGAGATCGTCTCGCCGATGTCCGGCGCTGCCGGTGGGGTGATTTATGCCCCCGACGGGGTCACCCCGGTGGCGATGGGCGGGGTAAGCATATTCACCCATCCTTCGAACGATTGGTTCGGCAATATCTATACCCTGGGTGACGGCAGCTACTATCTGGGCGGGCTGGCGGACACCGACTACAAGCTGTTCCTTCACGGCAGCTATCCCTGGGCCAGCCAATATTACAGCGGCCATGTGGGCATGGAAGAGGCGGACGTGGTCGCCGTCCATCTGGGCAGCCTGACCAGCGTCGATTTCATCCTGCAGCCGGGCGGGCAGATCAGCGGCACCGTCTTCGCCGAAGATGGCGTGACCCCGCTGGAGAACATCAACGTCGATCTGGCGGTTGGGGGGTACGGCACCTGCACCGATGCCCTGGGAAATTATGTGATTGACGGCGTCCCCTACGGCGATCATGTGATCCGGGCCGGCGGCGATTGGAACTGGTGTACGGAAGAACAATCAACTTATCTGACTGAGTTCTACCTAGAGACCTGGGATTTCTCCCAGGCGACGCCAATCTCCATCAATGGGGGCAGCGACCTGGTCGGGGAGATCGACTTCACCCTGAGCAGCGGCGGTGTCATCAGAGGACGGGTGACCAGCAGTGTCGACGGCACGCCTTTGGAGGGAATCTGGATCAATGCTAACGAGTATGACAGCGGCTGGTATGGACAGGGGGCAAGCAGCGACGCCAGCGGCTACTACACCATCACCGGCCTGCTGGATTTGGATTACCGGGTGGGGATGGATGATTGGGACAGCATGATCAGCGGCTGGGCCTGGCAGTACTATCCAGACGTCCTGGGGCATGACCAGGCCAGCCGGGTGACTGTCAGCGGCGGCGGTACGGTAAGCGACATAGATTTCGGGCTGCAGCCGGGGGGTGTCATCAGCGGCACCATCAGCGAGCAGGGCACCGGCACGCCGCTGGCCAGCATCAACCTGGACATCAACCCGGTCAGCGGGGAATGGGGCAGCGGCAGCTGCAGCGATGGCAGCGGCACCTATATGTTCGCCGGGCTGCCATACGGTGACTATAAGGTCTCATCCGGCGGTTATAACCACTGCCAGAATGGGGAAAACAGCTACGCCCGGGAATATTATGACCAGGCCAACAATTGGGACAGCGCCGCCATCGTGACGGTTAGCGGCAGCCCGGCCACCGGGATCAACTTCACCCTGGAACCCGGGGCGACCATCGCCGGCCGGGTAACCGACGCCAGCAGCGGGCTGCCGTTGGCCAACGTCGGGGTCAATGTGAACAGCTACGATGACAACCAGGGATTTGGCAATGCCGATACCGATTCCAGCGGTTACTACACCGTCACCGGCGTCGCCGCCGGCGACTACAGGCTGGCGGTCAATGACCCCAACCGGATCCCAGACGGCTACGCCATGCAGTATTACGACCAAACTCGAGACTACAACAGCGCCGGCCGGGTCACTGTGTCCAGCGGCGGGCTGGTCACCGGCATCGACTTCCAGCTGGAGCCGGGCGGCGTGATCACTGGCTATGTCCGGGACGACGGCGGGCAGCCGCTGGCGGGCATCAATCTCAATTTCAGCGCGGTCAACGCGGACTGGGGGCATGGGAGCTGCAGCGACCAGGATGGATACTACGAAATGCGGGCGCTGCCGTACCATGAGTATGTTGCCTCAGCGGCAAATGGTTGGAATTTCTGCACAAACCAGCCCAACAGCTATGTGGCCCAGTTCTTCGATCACCAACCGGACTGGAACAGCGCCAATTCGATTACGTTGGACAGCGGTACCACACTCTATACCGAGATTAACTTCGACCTGGCTGCCGGCGGTTACATCGTTGGGCACGTGGCCGATGCTCTTAACGCACCGGTGGCGGGGCTGCATGTGATGGCTCTGCGGGCCGGCAACCAGCAGTGGGCTGCCGGATCAGACACCGACATCAATGGCGACTATCAGCTGGAGGCTTTGGCTCCAGGAGATTACGTGGTCCAGGCGTGTGCCGGCTGCAGCGGCCATCTGCTGGTGGATGAATATTACAACGACGTTTATCATTTCAATGATGCCCAGCTGCTGAACGTAACGGCGGGCAGCACCGTCAGCGGCATCGACTTCGCCCTGGATCAGGGTGTGCTGCTCAGCGGCCATATCTCGGTGCCAGACGGCTACTCCAGCGCCAACATGCCGGTTGATGCCTGGCAGACCATTCCCTGGGGGTATGGGACCGGCCGGCAAACGGACAGCAACGGCGACTATGTGATCCCCGTGCCGCCCATCTTCGACAGCGGCTGGGCGGTGCAGGTGCGGCCGGACGGGACGGACCTGGGGGCGCAGCGGGCCCACGACTTCGACCTCAGCCGCCAGACCAACTGGGACTTCGATTTGGAGCTGGGGGCGCAGCTCAGCGGCTGCCTCAGCGACGGCGGCGCTCCGGTGCCGAACGTTCAGGTCGGCGCCGATGCCCCGGAGATCTGGCAGGGGGCACAGACCGGGCAAGACGGCTGCTATACCATCTACAACCTGCCGGCAGCCAGCTACCGGGTGACGGCCGACGACTGGGGCAGCGGCCGGATGCAAACCTTCTACGGCGGCCATGATTATGATTGGGCCACCGAGATACACCTGAAGCCAGGCGACAGCTTCGGCGGGGTGGACTTTGAATACCCCCTGGCGGGGGCGATCGAGGGGTTGATCAGCGACAACGTTACCAGCCTTCCAATAGAGGGGGTGCGGGTGGCGGCGATGAACGACCACGGTTTCTGGTACGGCTGGAGCCAGCCGGACGGCGTTTACCATATCGACGTGCCGGTGGGTGAATTCAAACTCCAGTTCCAGAGTGAAGGGGGCGAAGAGCTGCCCTTGATCTACAGCGGCGGCGCCCATACGTTTGCGTCGGCGACACCAGTGACGGTGACACCGCTGCCTGATGTGACCACAGCTGACCAGGCGATGTTCCATTTCGCCACCCTCAGCGGGCAGGTCACCGACGCCGGCAGCAGCACCCCACTGGGGGGCATCCTGGTGTCGGCGCTTAACATCGATGCCGGCGTGGGCCGGGATTATGCCGGCTGGAGCGACTGCACCAACGAGACCGGCCAATATCACATTCCCACCGTTTACCCGGGCGAGACTGTGGTGATGGCGACTGGCAGCTGCGGAGACGAAGCCTACGGTCTGGTCACCCAGACCGTGACAGCGGTCGCCGGGCAGAACCAGGTGCTGAATCTGAACCTGACGGCCACCAATCCAAAGAGGCCGTTCACCGTACGGGTCGGGGAAAGCTATGATTACACCCCGCTGTCCAGCGCCACATGGGATTGGAATGAGGAGGTCCTGCCGGCACTGTTCGAGCCGCTGGTCGCCCTGGATGACAGCGGGCATTGGTTCAGCGAACTGCTGACCCAGGTACCCACCAGCGGAAACGGGGGCGCCGCGATCGTCAACGGACAGCTGGTGGTCAGCTACACCCTGAAGAGCGGCCTGTTCTGGTCGGACGGGGAGCCGCTGACCTCGGCAGATATCAAACTGTCATGGGAGATGAACAGCACCCCGTACCCGGCATATACGCTGTGGCCGCCGGCGCAGGTCGGGCAGCGTGTGATATCGGTAGAGACCCCCGATGGGCTGACCGCGGTGGTCGCCTTCGAGCCGGGCTACCGCACCGCCAACTATCTTGAGGCGATCAGATATCCGCTGCCGGCGCACCTGTTGGCCGGGATCCATCCGCAAGATATCCGGTTCAGCAGCCAGTTTGCCCACCAGCCGGTGGGCAACGGGCCGTATATGGTGGAGAAGTGGGTGCCGGGCGGCTACCTGGACCTGACCGCAAACCCGAACTATCACAAGCGGGACCAGGGGCTGCCGCGGCTGGAAAAGGTGCGCTTCCTGTACGGACGGCATCCTTTCTGGGCGGTGCTGAGCGGCAATGCCCAGGTGAGCCTGGAGGCGTTCGATTATCCCCCGGGCTACGCCGACTTCCCGGTGACCGCCTATGAGAGCTTCGGCGCCAGCTACGACTCTTTCTTGCCCAACCATTCACTGCCTTTCTTCGCCGACGCCCAGGTGCGCCGGGCGCTTTCCTACGCCATGGACCGGGAGTATATCGCCTCGGTAAGCGGCAGGCCGGCGGGCACCAACTGGCTGGCGCCGGACCACCACATGGTTACCGGCACCGTCACTTATCCGTTTGACCTGGGTACGGCTGCCGCCCTGCTGGACGCCGCGGGCTGGATAGACAGCAATGCCAGCGGCCTCCGCGACAAGGATGGCGTGGAGTTCTCCTTTGACCTGGTTTACAACGAGGGGAATGAGACCCGGCGGCAGGCGGCCGCCCGTTTCCAAAGCGACCTGGCGACTCTGGGCATCGATGCCAATGTGGTGTCGATGCCTTGGGGCGACATGCTTGAAGCTTCTCAACGGGGACAGCTGGACGCGGTTTCCGTCGGCTGGCGCAGCGATCATTATTACAGCCCGGAAGACTTGCTGCTCAATCTGCACAGTGACACCATACCGACGCCCTACAACAACTTCAACGGCAGCAATTGGAGCGGCTGGTCCGACAGCGCCAACGACGCCCTGATCGAGGCAGCCGCTGATGCGCTGGATGATGCCGCATTGCGGGCCTTGGTGGCCCAAGAGCAGCAGCTCTTCGCCCAGGAGCAGCCATTCTGGGTGCACAGCCATTACAACAGCATGAGCTTCGCCACCCCCATCCTGCGCAACTTCAAGCCTTCGGCAGCCACGCCGGGAACCTGGAATATCGAAGAATGGTATCTGCCGGCGAACCCGTATGACCTCAGCGTGCGAACGCGGCTGTCGACGGACAGCCCGGCGCCGCAGCCGGGGACAGTGATCAGCTATGTGCTCACGGTGCGCAACGAGGGCAGCTTCACGGTGACAAACGCGACGCTGTTCGATACCCTGCCTGCGGCGGTAAACTTCCAGGCGGCGACGCCGGCGCCTTACCTGAACGACGGCAGCTTCCTGGGCTGGCATCTGGGTGATATGGCCCCTGGGGCCACAGCGGCGGTCCGGGTGCGGGTGGAGATCCCTGGTTTGACGGCCCACGGCACGGTCCTGGTCAACAGCGCCGAAACGTTCGGGAATGAGAACGATACCCAGCCGGGGAACAACGGTTTTGTCCACCAGGCCACAGTACGGGATGATGTCGACCTGGCCTTGATAAAGTCGGGTGTGGGACAGCCGGCGGTGGGCGAGTCCTACGAGTATTACATCGATTACGCCAACTGGGGCGGCGCCCCGGCGGACAGCGTATTGATCACCGATACCCTGCCGCCAGAAGTGAACCTGATCAGCGCCGACCCGGCGCCGGTAATCAACGGCAGCCAGCTGAGCTGGGAGCTGGGCACCTTGCCCGGCAACCAATGGGGCGGGCAGATCAAGATCACCGCCGAGATCACCGATACCGGCACCGTAGTGAACACGGCGGTCATCGGCTTCCCGGCGGTTGACGTGGATCTAGGCAACAACAGCGATGATCACAGTGAAATGGTAGAGGCTATCCTGCCGCCGCTGATCACCCAGCCGACTCAGGGAACCACCGGTCTGTCGCCGACGGTCAAAGGGTGGGCTCCGTCGGAGTCAACGGTAGATCTGTGGGATATCTCGGTGGAGCCGGCGACCTGGATCATGAGCGATACCGCCGACATCGGCGGCAGCTGGGTGATGACCCCGACCCTGGCCCCCGGAAGCTACAGCATCGCTGCCCGGGCTACCAAAGTCGGTCTGACCAGCGGCAATTCCAACAGCGCATCCATCACTGTTGACGGCGCGCTGGATATCGACCCAGACCATGTGCGCATCAGCAGTGAGGGGGTGGATATCAGCGCCGGCGTGGTCCGGGCGGAGCGGCGGACGCTGCCCCGCCGCCTGATCAACATCGAGGCGGTGCTGGACTGCGCCCTGGCGGACTGCACTGCCCGCCTGTCTGTGAAAGAAAACGGGCTGCTGAACTACACCGTGCCGGCGGTCAGCAAGACGGCGGTGGACAGCACCCATACCAAAGTGACCTTCCGGCTCTATCTGTCAGAGCCGCACAGCACTTACGACATCTGGCTGGAATGGGGCTGCGACGGCTCCAACTACCGGGAAAACCTGCTATACATCCTCATCGACCCGGATGGGTATGTCTATGATCAAAGCATGGTGACCGCCGGATCGAGCATCACCGACTCTATCATCTTGGACGCGGTGGTGACCGCATACGTTAAGGTAGGCAGCAGCTGGGTAGTGTGGCCGGCGGCGGTGTACGGGCAGGTCAACCCGCAGTCCACCGACGGCAGCACCGACGACGGGGTAATCACCGCCGGCTACTACAGCTTCCTGACCCCGCCGGGACAGTACCGCATCAAGGCGGCGGCGCCGGGATTCCAGCCGTATCAGAGCCCGGTGCTGACGGTGATCCAGGAGCCGGTCCATCTGGACATCGGAATGCTGCCCGTGGTGGCCGAAAGCGGCCAGTCGGTGGCCCCAGCCAACCTCAACGGCTCCGCCAAATGGACGGAACCGCCGACGGCCTGGCTGGGTGACACGGTCACCTTCCATCTGGATCTGGCCAACAGCGGCAGCGCCGCCAGCGGGCAGCTGAGCCTGAGCGACGCCATCCCCACGTTCACCAGCTACGTCAGCGGCACGCTGGCGCTCAACGGCGCGGGCGTGGCTGCTTTCAATGTGGTCAGCAACACGATCAACTGGCAGGGGAGCGTGCCGGCTCACGGTACCGTCGAGATCAGCTACCAGCTGGTGGTGGACGGCACGCCGGGGAACCCGTTCGATGCCGGCGGCACGGTTCAGGCCAGCGGCGGTTCGGCGGACCTGTTCACCCTGGGCGATCTGACCGCTTACGTCTCGGTCTTGAATCAGGTTGGTGTGGCGGTGAGCAGCGCCCCGGGCCAGTCGGCCGATCCGGGAGAGACAGTGGCCTACCAGCATGTGATCAGCAACAGCGGCAACAGCACCGATACCTTCAGCCTGGCGGCGGAATCCAGCGCCGGTTGGAGCGTGGGGCTGCCCTCGCCGGTAACCCTGGGTGCGGGTATGTCGACCACGGTGCAGCTGACCATGACGCCGCCGGAAAACGCCCTATACGGGGATGTCGACGAGACGGTGGTCACGGTCAGTTCCGACACCAGCCCAGGGGTGACCGCGGTGGTCACCGAGTCGACCTCGGTCAATCTCATGGTCGGGGTCAGCCTGGCGGCGGCACCGCCGCAGAGCGGCGAGCCGGGGCAGGTGGTCAGCTACAGCCACCAGCTGCGCAACAGCGGCAACTATACCGACAGCTTCACGGTGACGGTATTGTCCAGCCTGGGCTGGCAGACGGCGGTGAACACGCCGATCCTGCTGGGACCGGGCGAAGCGATCGACCTCCTGCTGGCAGTGACAGTGCCGCTGGATGCCGCTGATGGCCAGGTGGACAGCAGTACGGTGACGGTCACTTCGGCGGCGGACAGCCAGAAGCAGAGCAGCGCTGTCGATGTCACCACGGTGTCGGTCACCGATTACCAGGTATTCCTGCCGGCGATCATGCGGGCGCCGTAGCCGGCAGCGGCCCAATTCAGGCGAATTAGAGGCGTGCCCGGCCACCTGGCCGGGCACGCTGGCGTCAGGCAGCGCTCTCTGGTACAGGATCCGGGGATGCGGAGGTGACTCTGGCGCCAATCTGTCACAGAAATATCACATTTTACCGGCTCGCTCTATGGTATGCTGTGTGTACAGCAACGATGCTGTTACACAGTGACATCATACCCTTCGCGTATCCCGGCTTCTCGAGGATGCTAGCCGAAGTCAAGCTGTCGCCGGACCAGGTACCACGATCCGCTGCTATCGGTAAGGGCGTAGGTAAGGAAGGGTTCGGGAGCGGCAGCATCTGAAGCCGGGTGTGAGATCGGCGAGCCTGGGATGGCGACAGCACTTTTGGAAAGCCGCATACCTGGATGGATGGAACCAACCGGTTCATCCGAGGCGTGCTTTGAGCGCCCGGGTTGTCCTGTGCCAAACGATTTGAGCAGCCGCCGGGCTGCTTGCGGTGGGAGCTTGGCGCAAAGCGGCTGAAATTACTGAGGCGCTGCGGGATCCGCCCCAATACTGGAGCTGCGTCATGCTGGCTGGATGCTGTCGACTTCGCTCTCTTCTGCTGGTATTCATGGTCTGGTTGGCGGCAGCTTGTACCGGACTGCCAACGGAGCCGGAAATCATGGAACGGATTTCCATTTCCTGTGAGTGGGCTAATTATCCCCTGATCGCTGGCTGGGCAGCGGCTTACGGCGCGCAGCACCCCGAAATTGAATTTGATGTTTCTGCCGGCGATGCCTGTCAGGGCGCCGGCGATGTCAGCGTTGGGGGCGCCGATATCGGGCTGGTCTCCAGCCAATATCTGGCGCAGGCTGCCGTCCACGGGCTCTTCACCGTGCCGGCTGCGCAGGACGCGGCGCTGTTGATGGTCAACTGCCGCAATCCGATATTGAAAGAGCTGGATGTCAACGGCTTCAGCCGTGAGACATTACACGATATATTCCTGGATGCTGACCTGACCTCCTGGGAGGAGCTCAGCGCCGGCATGTGGGCTGACGTTCCCATACACGTGTACACCCGGGCTGACACCTGCAGCACGGCAGCCGCCCTGGCGGCGTACCTGGGCGGCAGCCAGCAGGAGCTGACCGGCTTCGGGGTATACGGAGATCCAGGGCTGCTGGAGGCGATTGCCAGCGATCCGCTGGGGATCGGCTATGTCACCCTTGACACGATCCATTCATTGGAAGGCGGGCTGCCAAAGTCAGGCGTGCAGGTAGTACCGCTGGATATGGACGCCGACGGACATATCGATCCACAGGAGCGTCTCCAAGACGAAAGCGAGATCGAA
>JAHEEY010000127.1 GCA_024640485.1 Chloroflexota bacterium
AATCGGGCGCGCAGATCGGCCTCCAACGTTTCTTTGCGGGCCTGGAGCGGCTGATGATGGGTAGGGTTGCTGACGCCGTCGATAGCCAAGATGCCGACGAATGCCTCCGGGTATTGTTGGCGCCATCTTTCTGATATTTGTAGGGAGAATTCCTGGTTCGGATTCATTTGATTCAACTCCGTAGGCGGCTATCCGCTGCGGCGCAGCAGATCTTTCTTCTGATATGAGTCAGCCAGTGCAAGAGAGCTTCTCGTACTGGTGTGTATCTGATCGGGACGGTTTCATCGTTTTCTTAATCCAACTAGATACAATGAGATGGTTGGAGGCAATCATGCGATTGTTAATTGTAGAAGACGAGCCCAGTATTGCGAAATTTGTGCGCCAAGGGTTAACCGAGGCGGGGTATGCGGTGGATTTGGTGGGTGACGGCCGGTCCGCCTTAACGTATGCGATATCCGCCGATTACGACGCCTATGTGCTTGATATCATGCTGCCGGGGATGAATGGGCTAGAACTGCTGCGGGAACTGCGCCGTCAGGGCGATAAGACGCCAGCGTTAATGCTAACGGCCCGTGACACGATTGATGATCGTGTCGTTGGTTTGGACGCTGGCGCTGATGATTACCTGGTGAAGCCGTTTGCTTTTCCTGAGCTGTTAGCCCGAGTCCGGGCTTTGATGCGCCGCCCACCGCTGCAAACGGGTACGGTGCTGCAAGTGGGTGACTTGGAAATGGATACGGCCAAACGAGAAGTGCGGCGGAACGGCCGTTTTGTGGATTTGAGCCCGCGCGAATTTGCCGTTCTGGAATATTTGATGCGCCATCCCAACCAGGTACTCAGCCGGACCCAAATCGGCGAACACGTCTGGAACTTCGATTTTTACAATGAATCGAATGTGGTAGATGTGTATATTGGCTATTTACGGCGCAAGATCGATAAGGGCAGCGATCAGCCGCGGATCGATACCATTCGCGGCGTCGGCTACCGGATCAATGCCCGGTAAGTCGATTACCGGACTGTAGACTTACTATGATGAAGAGAATAGCCCGAACCCGACCGTCTAAAATCCCCCTTCGTTGGCGCCTGACCATCTGGTATCTGCTGACGTTGGGGGTCATTTTGCTGCTGTTCTCCGCGTTTCTCTACTGGCAGCTGCGGCGCAACCTGTACGCTCAGGTGGACAGTACCCTGCAGCTAGCGGCGTCTCAGGCGCTGCTCAACATAGATACCGACGGCGACAGGATCGCATTTCAGAATATCGATGGCCCTTCTGGAGCCGGGCAGCATCCAAATGACGATCTAGCGTTTTACCTGCTGGCGCCGGACGGCGCTTTGGTTGACCGGTTGGGGTTGGAAACCGCCGTTTCTCCACAGATGCCGCCGCAAGCAGGGTATGTCACCTTGGTGACGGGCGACGATACCTGGCGTATTTATACTCAGGCAGTCACGACTGGCGATGCCGCTGGCTGGGTCCAGGTGGCGCAAAATATGGACCCAATTGATGAGACGCTGGAAAGATTGCTGAACCAGATGACGATTGGGGTGCCGCTGGCTTTGGTATTGGTCGGTGTTGGCGGACTGTTCCTGGCCGGGCGGGCCCTAGCGCCTATCGCCGGTATCAGCCGCACGGCCCAAAGCATATCCGGCAGTGATCTAAACCGGAGGATTCACTATCAAGGGCCGGCGGATGAATTAGGACAGCTGGCGCAGACATTTGACGAGATGCTGGACCGACTTCAAGCGACTTTTGAGCGGGAGCGGCGATTTACTGGCGATGCTTCCCACGAACTGCGGACGCCGTTGGCGGCACTGAAAGGGCGAATTGGGGTCACTTTGAGCAAGCCGCGTCCGGCGCTTGAATACATCGATACTTTGCAGGAAATGGAAGGGCAGGTGGACCGGCTGATTCAGTTGAGCAACGATTTGCTGTTCATCGCCCGACTGGACCAGCGGCAGCGACCGCTGCAGATGGGATTAATCACACTGCACGACTTCATCGGCGCGATCATGGATCAGGTCTCCCCGCTGGCCGAAGTCAAACATATCGATCTGCGCGAAACCATCGCTGATGATCTAACTGTGCAGGGCGACATTGACCTGCTTATTCGCCTCTTCCTGAACTTGCTGGACAATGCCATCAAGTACACACCTGACGGCGGCAAGGTGACCGTCACTGCCCAAGTGAAGCATCAGCAGGTGGAGATCGTCATCAGTGATACCGGGCCGGGGATTCCTGCCGAGCATTTGCCCCATCTCTTTGAGCGCTTTTACCGCGTTGAAGGGGATCGGGCGCGCCTGCAGCCGGGAAGTGGACAGGGTGGGGCTGGTTTGGGGTTGGCGATCGCTTATGAGATTGCCCGAGCGCATGGCGGTCAACTGCGTGTTGAGAGCCTGCCCAACCAGGGAGCCACCTTTGTCCTCCAGTTGCCGATACGTTGAGGGAGCTTCTGGTGACGGTTCGTTTGTAAAACGGGTTTGCGGGGAAGATAGTGATGGCAAAGGATGATTCTGCTAATATCGCTCGGCCCCGTATTCAAAAAACCGTCTGAGAACCAGCCGTCCTTTTTCCGGGGAGATTCACGTAACCCCGCCTCGTGCTCGCTCGCCTGAACCACGCATCTTGACAAGAAATCATAAATGATGGATGATGTGACTGGGTAGTCATGTGACCTGCGGGTCACACAAAAAGGAGGTGCCATGCCGAAGGAGACTTTCTTCAATTTGCCCGAAGAAAAGCGGCAATTGATTTGCGATGTAGCCATCGAAGAATTCGCAGCCTATGCGTTTGAGCGTGGCAGCGTTAACCGCATCGTGGCCAAGTGCGGCATTGCCAAGGGCAGCTTCTACCAATATTTCGAAGACAAACAAGATCTGTTCCTATACCTCATTCGGCTGGCAGGGGAGAAGAAATTAACCTACATTTCGCCGGTCATGGTCAATCCAGACCAACATGATTTCTTCACGCTGATCCGAGAGATGTATGTGGCGGGGATACGGTTCGCCAATGATCACCCTGGATACGCGGAGATCAGCAAGCGGATGCTGGCGAACAAGGAAGGGTCTATCTATAGGAAAGTGATGGTCGATAATGTGCCAACGGCCAACGCCTTCTTTGAGGGGCTCCTGGAAAGCGCCGTGGCTAGAGGTGAAGTGAGGGCGGACATTGACATCAAAATGACCGCTTTCATGATCGTATCTTTGAATCAACTGGCGATGGAGTATCACACAGGGCAGAGCGCCGATGTATTCGGCGAAAACATGATCGAGATGGTGGATGAATTATTGGCATTTTTGAAGCATGGTATTGGTGTGAGAGGCGGCTGAAGCCCGCCGGCATGGAGGAAATGCCGGTGTGTCATGGGAGATCGGACATTGGGTCGCGGATCGCTTCATGCAAATGTTATTCAACAGGAGAGGTGTCATTGTGAGCATAATAGAAGTCAACAAGCTAACGAAGTATTATGGCAAGGCCAGGGGGATCGTCGACGTTTCGTTCAAGGTGGAGGAGGGCGAGATTTTTGGTTTCATTGGCCCTAATGGAGCCGGCAAATCAACGACCATCCGGCTGTTTCTCTCCTTGATTTACCCCACCTCGGGAGACTCAAAGATCTTCGGCCAAGATGCGATCCAGCATGGGCCAGAGCTCAGGCAGCAGATCGGCTACCTGCCGTCGGAAGTGTTCTACTACGAACGGATGAAGGTGCTGGAGCTGTTGAAGTATTCGGCCAGCTTCTACGACAGAGACTGCACCCAGCGGATGTACGAATTGGCTGACATTATGGAGCTGGATTTGAAGCGCCGTATTGATGATCTCTCCTACGGCAATAAGAAAAAGGTGGGGATTGTGCAGGGGCTGCTGCACCAGCCGAAACTGATTGTGCTGGATGAGCCGACAGCCGGTCTCGACCCGTTGATGCAGCGCAACTTCTTCCAGCTGATCCGAGAGGAAAATGAAAGGGGGGCGACAGTCTTCTTTTCTTCCCATATCCTGGGCGAAGTGCAGCGCATGTGCAATCGGGTGGCGATCATCAAGGAAGGCAGCGTCATTAGAATCGAAGATATCAAGACGATGCAGAAGGACAATTACAAGAAAATCAGAGTGATGGGCAATGGGTTGGAGACAAGCCGATTTGAAGCCGATGGGGTCACCAACATGATCCAGGAAAACGGTGCCGTCACTTTCTTCTACAAAGGGGATATCAACGTAGTCACCAAGATGATCAGTGCCCAGGAATTGGCTGACGTGACTATCGAAGAGCCGACGTTGGAAGAAATCTTCATGCACTACTACGAATAGGTGATGGTGATGAACATATACAAACAAGAATTTAGAATGAATCTTAAGTCCGTGGTGACCTGGTCTATCTGGGTCGCTGTCTTCATCTTCCTTTACACGGCGGCCTTGAGCAGCATTGCTACCGACGCGGCGCTGCTCAATGAGATGATGGCTAACTTTCCTGAAGAGCTGTTGATTGCCTTTGGCATGCAAGGGCTGGACATGTCTACCGTCCTGGGCAGCTACAGCTTTGTCTTCCTGTTTACCCAGGTTCTGCTGGCGATACAAGCGGCGAACTACGGCATCTCCCTGGTCTCTGTTGAGGAAAGGGAGCTGACGGCGGATTTCCTGTTGGCAAAGCCTGTTGCTCGTACCACCATCATGACCAGTAAACTGCTTTCCGCCCTGACCGGTTTGACAATCACTAATGCGGTGGCCTGGATCAGCAGCTTTGTGGCTATCAATCTCTTCAAGAACGGCAGGGCGTTTGAGACGATGCCGTTGATTCTGCTGCTGCTGAGCATTGTGGTGTTTCAGCTCTTCTTCCTCTCGGTTGGCATCTTGATTTCGCTGTTGGTGAAACGGGTGCGCAGCGTCACCCCGTATGCGATGGGGCTGGCGTTTGGTATGTATATATTGAGCGCTTTCGGCGGCATGATGGGGGATGTCAAACTGGAGCTGATCACCCCCTTTAAGCATTTCGATCCGAACTACATCATTAACAATGGCGCGTATGATATGCCGCTGGTGATGATAACCGTGGTGGTGATTATTGTTTCTATCGTTGGCAGCTATGTGCTGTACAACCGAAGAGATATGCGCTCGGCGGCGTAAGGAGGTGTAACGGTGAATATTTTTCTACGAGAAGTGAAGGGAAATGTAAGATCGCTGCTTATCTGGGGCGTCATTGTGCTCCTGTTTGTGACGGTCGGTTTCGCCAAGTTTTCAGCCTATGAAGGGAACCCTGAATTGCTGGCGATATTGGACGAATTTCCGCCGGCGATGATGGAAGCTTTCAATTTCAAAGCATTTAACCTGACCACTATTACCGGATTCTACGGGGTGATGTTCAGCTACTTCGCCCTGACCCTGTCGATTGCGGCGGCGATGTGGGGCAGCGACATCATCTCCAAAGAGGAGCGTGATAAGACGGTGGAGTTTTCTCTGACGCTGCCGGTGAGGCGGGAGAAAATGGTGACGGCGAAAACGTTGGCTGTGATGGTGAACTGCATTGGCCTGCTGCTGATCACCTGGGTGGCCATCGTATACAATGCCGCCACATACTCGCCTGACGCCGCCTTTTACGAATTTGTGGCTCTGGGTATGGTGGCCATCTTCATCATGCAGATGATCTTCCTGGCAGTCGGCGTCCTCATCGGCTGCGCCCTGAAGGAGTACCGGCGGGCCGGTTCGCTGGCGGTGTCGGTCTTGTTGGGCACCTATTTCATTTCCATCATATCCAGCATGGTTGAGAGTCTGTCGTTTTTGAAGTATTTCTCTCCGTTTACATACTTCAATCCGGCGACGCTGCTGCGTGACTCGCAGATCGATCTCGGCTATGTGGGGCTGTCGGCGGCTATCATCGCCGTCGCCATGATTGGCGCGTATGTGACGTATTCGAAGAGAGATCTGTACATATAGAACAGCGGTAGTATTGTGTGAAAAAGCAAGCGGCTGTGGAGGCTCGCCCGGCGTCGGGTGGGTCTCTACAGCCGCTTTGTTGTTTGGCGTAACATCTGCTGGTTTCCCTGGTGTCGTGGGGCTTTGCGCATGTTGAGCTGAGGCGGCTGTCCGATATAGAGATGACGCCAGGGAGTGTTTCCGCCGGCTAGATTCTCCAGCTCACGATCCTAACGGAATCTGTGTTCACCCAATGCCAAATGTGAGCAGTCCTGGCCGTCTGATGCCCAGAATTGGGCTGCACGAAATTGTCTCGGGGCGGACTGGCTCGCAGCTGCGAAATGGGTTCTTAAACTGTTTTCATCATTTTCTTAATCCTTCCGGCTAAGGTAGAGCATATCAATAGAGATGTGCTGCGGCACATTCATTAGTTAACGGAGATGACAGTCATGAAAACAAAGAAACGGTTAATTGGGATTCTAATGTTGATCGGCTTGCTGGTAGGCAGCCTGGGCGCCGGCGCTTTCCTGGCGGGACAACCGGGCAGAGCGGCTGCCGCGCCAATGCTGCAAACCACGGATCCATGTGCAGAGGATGATGACAGCGGCGAAGCTGCGGACACGGCAGATCTGGATGATGTGGAAGAGGAAGTGGAATGCGGCCAGCAAGATGAGAGCGAAGCCGACGAAGCCGGAGACATGGACGTGGAGGATGGTCACCAAGACGCCGATACGGACGAGAGTGACGAAGCCGCTCCCGCTGATACTGGTATCAGTGCGGATCAGGCGCAGGCTATCGTTGAAGCAGCGAACAGCGACACAACGACCTTGGCCGTCGAGTTTGACCGTGAAAACGGCCATGATATCTGGGAAGTAGAACTGGCAAATGGACTGGATGTGAAGGTAGACGCCAGCAACGGCCAGATTCTAGGCACCGAAACGCGAGATTAGACAACATCAACTTGCGGCGGTAAAGGGGGGGAGCTAACCAGCTCCCCCCTTTTTTGTTACAGCAACCAACAGATGTAATTCGCTGTGAATGGCATCAGGTTTTGGGAAGATCGGCTAACCGCCTGGCCATCCACTCTGGGTTGATTGTTCAGTATCCAAGAGCCGCTCCATGCCAGCCTGGAACGCCTTGGCACCGCCGTGAGAAGGGTGGCGGACGTAGGTGGCAGGCACTTCTATTTGCTCGAGGGAATGCTGGGCGCTGCGGCCGAGAGCAACGATGCGCTCCGGGCTCAGGAGTGCCAGCAGGTGGAGCAGCAGAGGGGCGTGGCGGCTGATTTCGCTGCCAGTAGGCGTGCGGTTGGAGAAGGGTAGGTCTGGTTGGTGGGGGTGGAAAGGGATGCAGTTCCAGACGAAGAAGCGGGGATGGTAGGGCTTCAACAGCCGCCAGAATATTGTGGCGCTGCTTTCGGCGAGGGGGGCGGCGCCGCGGCTGGAACGCTGGCCGGAAAAGGGGAGCTGCCGGCGGGATAGCTGGGCTTCGCTGGTGAAGGGGACTCCAGAAAAACGGCAGCCGCGCCAGCCTGGGGCCTCGCCGATGATAAGTACAGACGGCTTTTCCTCAAAAGAACCCAGGTAGTTTCGCAGGTTGTCCCTCCGGATCTGATGGGCGTGGGGTAGGTCGATTTCAGAGTTGTCTTGAGGGTAGTAGGGGTTGAAATAACGAGGGGTTGAGGGGGTTGTGAACAAGGTGCGGCTGAAATGGCTCCAAATGGCTTTCCGCGGCATCTTCTTCATGAGAGAGGGTAGATCCCTACCAGAAAAAAGAGCGCCGGCAAAACTGCCGGCGCTCCAAAGATTCAAAATTACAGGTTGACCTGAGGCAGATGCTGCATCGCTTCCGCGATCTTGTCATCGGGGTAGCGGTAGCGGCGCAGGCCGCCCTGGTTGTACGCGGCGTAGGAGGCCAGGTCAAAGAGCCCGTGACCGGAAAGGTTGAAGAGGATGACCTTCTCACGACCCTCTTCCTTGGCTTGAAGCGCTTCGTTGATGGCGGCGCGGACGGCGTGGGAGGATTCCGGCGCCGGCAGGATACCCTCGGCTTTCATGAACTGGAGGGCGCCTTCGAAGGTGTCCAGCTGGTCCAATGCCACGGCTTCGATATCGCCGTTGTCGTAGAGGGAACAGATGTGGGGAGCCATGCCGTGGTAGCGGAGGCCGCCGGCGTGAATGTCGGGAGGCATAAAGGTGTGGCCCAGGGTGTGCATCTTCACGATGGGGGCCATGCCGGCGGTGTCGCCATAGTCAAAAGTGTACTGTCCCTTGGTGAGGGTGGGGCAGGCCGTGGGTTCGACGGCCATGATGCGGGTCTTCTTGCCTTCGGTGAAGTTGAGATGGAGGAAGGGGAAGGCGATGCCGGCGAAGTTGCTGCCGCCGCCGACGCAGCCGATGACCACATCAGGATATTCGCCGGCCATTTCCATCTGTTTCAGTGCTTCCTGACCGATGACGCTCTGATGGGTCAGGACGGGACCTAAGACGGAACCCAGGGAGTATTTGTATTTGCCGTTGGAGCTGACCGCGGCTTCGACAGCCTCGGAAATGGCGATGCCCAAGGAGCCGGGGTTGTCAGGGTCCTCGGCCAGCAGTTTGCGGCCGAACTCGGTGTTCATGGAGGGGCTGGCGGTGACCGTGGCGCCGTAGTTCTCCATGATGATGCGGCGGTATGGTTTCAGCCCGTAGGAGACCTTGACCATGTAGACATGGCATTCGAGACCAAAGAAATTGGCGGCCATGGAGAGGGCGGAGCCCCATTGTCCGGCGCCGGTCTCGGTGGTGAAGCCGAGGGTGCCTTCTTCTTTGGCGTAGAAAGCTTGAGCCACGGCGGTGTTGGGCTTGTGGGAGCCGACGGGCGAGACCCCTTCATATTTGTAATAGATGTGGGCCGGGGTATCGAGCATTTTTTCCAGCCGGCGGGCGCGCAGGAGAGGGGTGGGGCGCCATAATTTATAGATTTCACGGACTTCTTCTGGTATCTCGATCCAGCGGTCCATACTGACCGCTTCACCAACAAAACGTGCGGGGAATAGGGCGGTCAGGAACTCGGGAGTGACCGGTTGTTTGGTGACCGGGTGGAGCACCGCATTCCATGCCGTTTCCGCGGGGTTGACCGGCATGTCGGGGTTGATGTTATACCATTTCTCCGGCAGGTCTTTCTCGGTCAGGACAAATTTTGTTTGTTCGCTCATACCATTCTTCTCCAAAAACTGATGTGGATTTCGCTGAAATGCTGCGTTTCATCTCCCTTCTTGCGTGGGAATCAGGGGATGGTGGTTCCATGAGTGGTCTTGAGACCGGTATTTATCTGCGGCAGATGTCTGCATGATGTTCGGGCGGCGACGTTCCTAGCCATGCAAACATGGATTTCGGTGGGAGTATACAATAGCGATTTCCAATGTCCAAATGGGGCGCCGGCTCAGCTGGATGGGCTGGCGTAGCGGCGGAGACCGGCGCGAAAGGTGAGGGTAGCGGCGGCGACCAGGGATAGAGCGAACAGGAATGCCACCAGCAGACGGCCTGTCGCCAGGGTACTGGTGAGGGCCTGAGCCGGTATGGTGGTGATCAGGGCGATGGGCACAACCCAGGTGAGCAGCAGCTGCAGAGCGCCGGGATAGAGTCCGACCGGGTAGCGGGCCAGCTGGAAGATGCCGTCGAATATCCAGGTGTACAGGAAGCCGGGGCTCCAGAAGAGCAGCCCGGCAAAAAAGAGCAGGATGGCGTAAAGGGCCAACAGAGCGACGGCCATGGCGAGGAGGAAAGCGAGCAGATCGACGGCGGAGGGGGGCGAGGCCATCCGGGCGGCGGCGGCAGCCAGGACGCCCAGGCCGAGGAGCAGGTCGAAGAGGGCAAAGGGGCGCCAGCGGCGGAAGCTGGCCAAGAATTGGGTGTCAACGGGCTGCAGCAGGGTGAAATCGAAGCGGCCCTGCCAGATGTCGCCATCCATGCCGGCCAGGGCGTCGAGGCTGGGGCTGATGAAGAGACCCCGCAGGGCGGACATGGTCAGGTAGACGCCCAGCACCGCCAGGGTGGAATCGAAAGCGTAGCCGTTGATGGTCTCCACCTGGCCAAAGATGATGGTGATCCCCAGCAAGCCGGTGGCGAAGTTGAGCAGGGAATGGAGGACGCCGATGAAGAAGTTGGAACGATAAGCCAGCTCCTGCTGGAAGGAGGCGGCGATGAAGCGGCGAATTAAACGAAGATAGGTGCGCATGTTATCCTCCGACAGCGGTGTAGCGGCGCAGGCCGCGGCGCCAAATCTGGGTGTAGAGCAGCAGAGTGAACAGCAGCCAGCCGATCTGATAGCTGAACCCCTGAATCGCGGCGGTGGGAGACAGCTGGCCGGTGAGCAGCTCCACGGGGAAGCTGAGCATGTAGCGGAAGGGGAGGATGGTGGCGGCGGTTTTGACGGCCCCCTGGAGCAGCAGCAGCGGGGCTACCTGTCCGCCGAGCAGGAAGATGAGGGCATCCTGGAGGGCCAGCAGGGAGTCGGCCCGGGTGGCCCAAAAAGCGAGCAGGGCCAGAGCGCAGCCCCAGAAGAAGCGGAGGAGCCAGGCGAAGGCCAGGGCAGGGAGAAAGAGCATCACCCTGCCGGCGGTGAGATGCAGTTCGGGGCGCAGCAGCAGGGCCAGGATGAAAGTGACCGGGATGACGAAGCTCATCATCACTACTTTGCCGGCGATCTCGGA
>JAHEEY010000563.1 GCA_024640485.1 Chloroflexota bacterium
GGGTGCAGGAGAATCTGGAACGGGCGGCAGCCAAGGCGCTGAAGAAGAAAGCGAAGAAGAAGCCGGCTGGATAAACAGCGTTGCGGGGGATCATAGAAATAGAAAGAGGGCGGCTCATCTAGCAGATAAGCCGCCCTCTTTTTTTGTTACCGATCGGGGTTGACTACTTCACCCAGTGGAAGTCGCCCAGGTTGCTGCCCAACCAGAAGGTTAGATTCACCATGGGGCTGCCGTCTGCCGGCACGTAGTCGACCAATACCAGCGGCTGGCCGACGGCCTCGGTGAAGGTTTCCACCAGCACGCCGCTGCCGTCGGGGGCCCAGGTGGCCCGATCGCCGCCGGCAGGGAAATCGTTCAGCCGGGTCATGGCGCCGGTCGCCGGGTCGGCCGACCACAGGCCGTTGTCGGCTGAGACGTTGCTGGCGATGGCCAGCAGGATCTTGCCCGCTTCCGGCTGCACATCTGGGGTCAAGATGTTGTACTGCTGTTCCGGATCATCGAAGCTGAAGCCGGCGATAGGCGCGCCCAGGGGCATGGAGGATTTCTCAAAGACCCCCTGGATTGGGCCTTCTGTCGAGCCGTCCTGATAGAAGGAGTAGACAGAGAGGATCGGCTTGCCTTCCATGGGGGTGTTGATCACCGCCAGTTCGCTGCTGGAAAGCAGGGTGACCCCGGTCCAGAACATGAACGAGCCGGAATTGGGGACATCGTACAATACCTTATTGACCGGATCGAAGAGCAGGTAGCGGGCCCCTTCCATGCCTAGCCCCAACACCAGCAGGCCGTCGTGGGCTTCGGAGGTCCAGGCTGCCGGCTGGTAGCCCCGCCCCATATACTGCGGTGAGCTCATGTCGTTTGCCAGCAGCTGGATGAAGGAAGCGCTGCCCCCTTCCAAATCATAGGGCACCTGCCAGAGGCCGTTGGCATCGGCGTAGAGCATATTGTCCGCATCCATGGGGAACAGGGAGACCGCGTACGGGTCGCTGCGCATGGGGGCGGCGGCGGCGCGGTATTGTCCGGAGGCGTCACCCTGGAAGGTGACCAGATTGATCAACCGGTCGGGCACGCCCTCGCTGTCCATCTCCATCAGGTCATAGGCGTAGGCTGCCTGCCCACCGTTATCGGAGGCGATCAGCTGGTTGGAGAAGAGGCTGGACACCGAACCGCCGCCAAATCCCTGGGGATTAACGGCGATGGTGTTGGCGGCCAGATCCACCAGGGCTATCTCGGCGGAAGGCACATCGCCGAGGCCCATTTGACCAGTCAACTTGGCCACAATGGGGCTGCCGCTGGGGTTGGCCGCCAGGTCCATGATTGCCGCGCCTGAATTGATGTCATATAGCTCCACACTACCGGTGGTGTGGTTCCAGCGGGCCAGGGAGCCGGCGCTGGTGAAAATGAGATCATGGGTCAAGGCAGGAAAAGCGCCTGTGGTCCCCGGCTGGCCATGGGACGGGGCGGGCACCACAATAACGGCCTCAGCCAGCAGCGGCGCTGGATTGGCCCGCTGCAGCATCTGGGCATCGGCGCCGACTTTTTCGGCGATGGTGGCCCAATTATCGCCCGGCTGGACCACGTAGCTGCTGACGCAGGGCGGGCCGCTGGCGGCGCCTGCCGTGCCTACCTCAGGCACGGTAACGTGAGTGCCGGGCTGTATGATATCCTGGTTGTACAGCGGATTGCCCGCCAGCACCGCTTCTACGGGGGCGCCGTAGCAGCGGGCGATCAGCGAGAGCCATTCCGTCTGGGTGACCTGGTGGATAATGGTGGATCCGGCCTCATAGACTGGGCCAGCCTGGGGCTCGAAGATCTCCGGCGGCGGGATCTGCAGAATTTCCGGCGCAGGCGTCTCTGAATCGGGGGATTCGACGACGTCGCCGGGCGGCAGCTGCTCGGGATCGGCCGGATCATCTTGAGGGGCGGGCTCAACCACATCTGGCGGGTCCGCCGGCGATGGCTTGAGGGCAAAAATCAGAATCAAGGCAAGCACGGCGAACAAAGAGACGACGATGATCGATTTCCTATTCATGAATAATCCTCTGGTATCGAATGCGAATTAAGGCAGAAAGCTGCTGTCATCAAGGGCACTGGCAGCCTGAAACACAGTTGGAACCTGCCCCCGGGGGCACTGCCGCCTATACAATAGCAAAACAGGGGCTAGCCGTCGACCTCTCGACCTGATTCTCATGAAAACCGCGGCTGTTGAGCGGGCAGCCTCTAGAAGGCCACCACGCCCATCAAGCGCCAGATGTAGATGACCCCAAAGCTGAGCAGCAAGATGCCGATCAGGTCTAGAATGGCGCCCCGTTTGAAGATGTCGCGTGTGTCGAAGAGGCCGGTGGAGTAGGCCATCATCGTGGGCGGGGTGCCCACCACCAGGGCAAAGTCGATGGAGGAGGCGATGGCGATCACCGCCACCAGCAGCCGGGGGTCCATGTGAAGGATTTGGGCCAGGGGGATAGCCAGGGGGATGAGCATGGCGGCGCAGGCAGTGTTGGAGATGAAGGCGCCGATGAGCAGGGTCAGCCCGGCGACCAGGAAGACGACCAGCAGCGGCGGCAGGGTGACCAGGCCGGTAAGCTGCAGCGCCAGCCAGTCGGAGACGCCGGTCAGCACCAGCATGTTGCCCAGGGCCAGCCCGCCGCCGAAGGTGAGCAGGGCGTTCCAGTTGATCCGGTTGAGATCCTCTGTCTTGATGGTGTCGGTGAAGAACAGCACCAGCACGCCGCCCAAAGCTATCATCGCCGGATGGATTTGATGCCAGCGATCGGTGAGCCAGAAAGCGACCACGGCGAAGAAGACGATCAGCAGCAGCCGCTGCTCGATATTCAGCCGGCCCAGCGATTTCAGCTCCTGGTCGTACACCTCATGGCTGAGGTGGGTGCCGGCGCGGCGAAGCTGCACCCGGAAGACCAGCAGCAGGTAGAGCCAGATAATCGGAACCATCAGAACCACAATGGGCAGCCCGTAGGCGAACCAATCGACGAAGGTGAGATCGGCGCCGGCGAAGTCGCTGAGCATGGTCATGGCCAAAATGTT
>JAHEEY010000564.1 GCA_024640485.1 Chloroflexota bacterium
TGGGAAAAGCAGACAGACATGCTAGACTTCGGACCATGCAGAAGACAGGTTTTGTTTGGCTTGGCTCTAGAAGAGCGCGGAAATGGAATGTTGCTGATAAGGGAAGGCTCCTGGACCAGGCAGCCAGCGCCGGACTCCCGGTGCCTGCCGGCGGCATCTTGCTGGATGAGTTCTATCAGCTGCTGATCCGTGAAGGTGCTCTGGAAGTTGTTGAAGAGCAGGTGAGGGTGCCCGATCCGGGCTTTCTCCTGAATGCCCTCTATGCCGGCATTCGATTCCCCCCTATTGCGGAACCCGGTGTCATCCGCCTCATTCCTCCCCAGGATGATTCGACCTATGAGAAACCGGATGCCGCCGTCTCCTGGATGCCCGTCGATCTGCAGGATGCCCAGCAGCTGGCAGACGGACTGTCCCAGGCGTATTCAGCGGCACTGGCCTGGCCCAAAGGGAAAGGTGCCTCAAACAGCGAATTCAGGAAAGATCTGATGCTCATGGAAATGGTTGAGGCGGTCACCCGCGGGTCGGCATCGACGTGCCTACGGGAGGCAGCTGACGACATGCACCATGAAGGGCAGACAGCGCATCTGCCCAGGCTGGGATTTTGGAGCTCCCCGGATACCAGCCTGCCCCCATTCGCCCAACGGCTGCAGAAGCTGCTGCGGGGGGTACGCCGATCATTTGGAAAGCAGGATTTGAGGGTGGACTGGATTGATGACGGCAGCATCTGCTGGCTGATTCAGCTCCAAAAGAACGCATCGCCCATTGAATGAGCTTGGCCCAGCTCCGGTGTCACTCCAGCTCCGGCTGCCGATCCGATGACCACGGTGCGTACGGGGCCATCGTCAGGGCAGCGAGGGCGATGAGGACGGTATCGTAGTTCACTCGCCATCCGGAAAAGTCCCGCCAGGCCTGTTCCTTGTCCTCTTTCAGGGGCACATTCCGAGCCGCCAACTGCCGACAAACTTCATCAAATTCAGCCCGGCTGATCCTGATAGGATCTCCAGGATCTGGCGCCGGATCGAATCCGATATTGAAGAATGCGGCTATCTCACGCAGCGAAAGGAAGCCTGTTCGCAGGCAGATGGCCGCCTGCGGCATCCATTGGAAGTCAACCGCAGAGAGCATCAGCGCGGCTGTGTCCAAGATCGTCCCTGCCGCCGTTATCCAAGAGCGATTGGGATGCGGCGAACGGAAGAATGACAGCGCCGCCAGAGAGGTGTGGCTTTCCTCCAGCTCAGCAAACCAGATTTGCCAGCTTCGCCAAACGGCATCAAGCTGCTCAAATTCGCCGGTCCGGTGGGATCGGGAGATCATTTCCACGGCCGATGGCGGGGTGCCGGCCCATGCCTCCAGAAGGGCCACGTTGGTCTCTCTCTTGGCAAAAGCCGCGTACATGGTCGGCAGGTAGGCAATGAGCAAGGCCACCATGATCAGCCCGATCATCGCTTCCGAAAACTCCAGTAATTTAGAGGGAACGGTGTCCACGGAGGCGTAGCCCAGGGTCAACAGCGAGGAGCCGCTGAGCTTGAACAGGTCCGCCAGCGGGCGCACTTCAATCGCCCAAAAGAGACACATATAGCCAATCAGAATCAGGGAGAGAAGGACTAAAGGCATAATGAAGAGCGTGACAGGGGCAAACAAGGCCATCACTTGATCCCGCTGGCCATAACTCTTTGTGCGTTTCACCCGAAGCCGGAAAAAGAACCCCACCCCATTGAATACCAGTCGAGTCAGCCAAACATCAATCCCGCGAGGCAAGATGAATGTCTTGATGGCTGAAACAACCGTCACGCTGACAATCCCAACACCAATGAGCGCGACCAGGACGCGGGCCAATATCATCATTGAACAGTCAGGGCTACTCCCACCCCGGCAAGCAGCATCATCAAGAAGCCCGGCGCCATGGCCCGGCGCAGGGAGCGAGAGCCGCTGCTGAGAACGATACTCCCCTTGACCACGGTATTTGACATGGTAGCAAAGACAATTGCTTTGGCAGCCGTGCCTAGCTCGATGGCTCCCTGATTGCTGAGCTCAGCCATAGATAGGGTAATGGCGTCGACGTCGGCCAGGCCAGAAATGATGCTGGAAACATATACGCCGGTGTCGCCAAAATACATCTGGGCGGCCCGAGCTACCAGCAAGATGAATCCGTAAAGCAGCCCAAAGGTTATCGCCGGGCCCAGCTCGAAAGGATTGGATACCGCGACTTCTCCCTTTTCGCTGCTCTTGGGGGCGAAATACAGATAGACGCCGTATGCCAATCCGGCGACGCCGGCGGCGACGATGGGCAGCCACACCACGCGCAGCAAGGGCATGTTAGTGGCGCCGACCTCCACCAGGACTCGGGCGAACATGACCGTCCAGCCGATGGATATCGCCAGGGCATACGACTTGGCCAGCTGCCCATTTTTCTGGCTCCGCTGGGAGAAGCTCAGAGTGACGGCTGTACTCGAAACCAGGCCTCCCAATAATCCGGTTAACCCTATGCCATGCTCTGAGCCCAGGACTTTGATCAGCAGGTAACCCAGGAAACTGATGCCGCTGATCAGCACCACCATCAGCCATATCTTGTAAGGATTGAGGACATCCAGAGGCGCCGGCCAAAACGATTGATTAGGCAGTATCGGCAGGATAATGGCGGTGATGATGGCGAATTTCAACGTGGCAACGATGTCATCTCTGCTGATACGCTCCACGAAGCCGTGGAGTTCACCCTTAAACGACAACAGCGCGGTGATCACAACGCCGAGGGCCACCGCCAGGGCAAGTTGATCCCAGTAGCTCATGGCGCCTACCAGAACAACGAGGATGGCGGCGACTTCAGTGGTTATACCAACGTCACCAAGTCTTGCTGTTGTGAAATAGGCCACGGCGATGAGGGCTCCTAATGCCGCCACAAACGTGATGAAGATCCAAACAGACTCCAGCAGATCCGCGGCGTAGGCGGCGGTACAGCCGGAGAGACCAAGCAGCGCGAAGGTACGAACGCCGGCGAAGGACCGAATCTCGGAATCAGCCGCTTCATCATAGGAATAT
>JAHEEY010000565.1 GCA_024640485.1 Chloroflexota bacterium
GGCAGCGCCGCGCCTGCCGCCTGCCGGGCACCCTGACCGCCCTTAAGGTCTGCCGTTTCTCCCCATTTCCAGCCCAACCCCACAACCAGTGACCGCCGCCGATTTTCGTCAGGAAAAAAGGCGGCGGCGTATTGGTCGGCTGGATTTTGTCACGTATAATTCACTACGCGAAGTATAGCATATAGTTTCAAGCCGTTTTAGGCAGGGCCATGGGCTGGATTGCTTCGCGCCGGCGGCAGCCGGGCTCACACATCCAATGACGTTGAAACAGAAAGCTGGTCCACATCGGCGGCAGTCACTTCCCGTCCCAGCATATTGGACAGATAGATCCCTTCTGAAATGAGCATGGTGTTCAGGGCCAGCTCGGCGGTGGGCAGCAGCGGCACCCGCCCCTGCAAGGCGGCGATCCAATGATGCTGGGGGCTGTCGTAGGCGTCGCCATTGGCGCGGACATTGTGCAGCCGCCAGGAGAAACCACCCATGTCGGCGGTGGCGTTCAAATCCAAATCGCCGACGCTGCGGAACAGGCCGAACGGCTCCAGCCTGATGCCGGCATCGCTGCCGAAGATGGATGAACCCTCGAACTGGTCCATGTGGACCGCCCATGACTCGATGATGTCCAGCGTCTTGTCCCCTTCCATATGGACAAACCCCAACCCCAGCTCTTCCACATCATACCCGCTGACGGCCAACCGCTTGGGATCGATTGCCGTCTGCTGGTACGTCTTTCCGCTGACACGCTCCATCCTGGGGTTTCCCATCAGGTAGAGCATCCGGGCGATATGGTAGACGCCCATGTCGTATAAGGCGCCGCCGGAGGCGTTGACCTTCTGCACAAAGGTGGCGCTGCCGTAGCCGTCGACGAAGGGGCGTCCCCGCCGCCGGAAACCGGTCGACCTGCCGTGATAGACGTTTCCCAGATGGCCGGCCTCGATGAGATAGGCTGCCGCTTTGGTCTCTTCGCTGAACAAGCTGGAGATCTGGATGCTGAGCTTTCGCCCGGTCTCACCGGCAACCTCAACCATTTTTGCCGCGTCGATATAGGCGCCGGCCATCGGCTTTTCACAATAGACATCTTTACCGGCACGCAGGGCCGCTACCGTCACCGGCATATGCAGGTTGTTGTGCAGACAGACGTCAACCGCGTCGATGTCGTCTCTGGCTAACAGGGCGCGATAGTCGGTGTAAATAGAGTCGATGCCATAATCGGCGCCTACCCTGTCCGCTTCAGACTGGTTGATGTCCGCCAGGGCCACGATAGCGGCGCCGTTTATCTCTTGGTAATTTCTCAGGTGTGACTTGCCGATCTGTCCCACGCCGATAATGCCGATTCTAATTTCCTTTGCCGATGCGTCCATATTGATTCCTCCTGTTATCCTTCTTCTTCTCGCTTTGTCAGTACCCGTGTCTTCTCTGCCGCCCCAATCTCGTCGCCGTCCTTGGCGTCACTTTCGATCCCTCGGCACTCCCGGCAGCCTGCAGCGTGCCGGTACAGCCGGTTCCTTTGCACCAACCGATCTATCTGACGACGTCCATTTCGCCAGGCTAGAACGAGCGGTGAACGCTGGTTGAACGGATACTGAAGTCCATTATCCACCTGCCTGCTTCCCTGCCAAATCCAGCGCAAACGCATATACTTGAGCGCAGCCCTGCAGCCGCCTGAGAGGAACTTATGCGCCGAACATTCTGGCTTCTGAACCTGCTGATCATCACCACCATGATTGCCTGCCGCAGCCAGGAACCGCCGCAGCCTGCCCAGGGCCTGCCAGAAGACATGGCGGCAGCGGTCCGGCAGCCGCTGAGCGCCGGCGAGCGAAGATATCTGGTAAAGCAGGAGCTGTTGTTAACGAATCACGGCCCGGGGCAGCCGGAAAAACACAACTTGTGGCTGGCTCTGGTGGGCGACCAGCCGCCCTATCAAACGGTCATCTCCGCCCACATCCAGCCCAGCAAACACACTGTCGTTGCCGATGAATACGGCAACCAGTACGCCGAATTTGACTTGAGCGGGCTTGCTCCGGGCGACAGCGTCCGCATCAGCGCCGAATACAACGTCTCGGTGACTGCCCTCGATTATCTTCTGGATGATTGCCAAGGGCCGCTGCCGGCAGGCGACACCAGCCCTGAACTGCATATCGAATCAGCTAATCCGCAGATCACCGCCCTGGCGGCCCAGCTGCGCGAAGGCGGCAGTACGGTTTGCGACCAGATGAGAGCGGTGTATGACTATGTGGCTGGTTCGCTGGTCTACAGCTACAACGGCAGGAATTGGGGGGCGCAGGCCGCCCTGGGGGAGATGGGCGCCGACTGCACCGAGTATGCCTCGTTGATGATCGCCCTGGCCCGAGCCAACCAGGTGCCGGCGCGCTATTTGGAGGGGGTTCTGACCGCCCCCGACACAGCCAACGGCTCCCCGCTTAACGAACATGCCTGGCTGGAGCTTTACCTGCCGGGCAGCGGCTGGGCGCCCATGGACCCTACTTTGGGCCGCTCGTCGCTGACCCGAGACCAATTCTTCGCCGCCGCTAATGGCGACCGGATCATCGTCACCCGCGGCCGTTCGCCCTCCACCCTGAGAGGGGCCAGCTACTGGTCCCACCTTTATTGGCCGGGGAACCGGGGCGATATCCAGGTGGAAGATTTCGGCTTTACGGTCACGCCAGCAGAGGACAACGCTTCCGGCTGAGCCGAGCTAACCGAAGTCCAGCGGCCCGGCGCCGGCTGCGGCCAATACCGGGTATACCTGCGGGCTGATCCCGGTTGATGCCTGGTAGTGGGCGGTGACCTGGGCGGCGAACGCATCGACGAACCCCTCAGCCACCAGGGCGACCATACAGCCGCCGAAGCCGGCGCCAGCCTGCCGGCCGCCGATCAACCCGGGGCCGCTCTCCATCGCTTCCATCATACGGGCCATTTCCGGCGAGATGATCTGGTATAGATCCCTGGCGCCGGCATAAGAGGCCGCGGTCAACTGTCCCACCCGGGCTAAATCTCCCTGGGCCAACGCCTCGCTCATCTCCAAGACGC
>JAHEEY010000128.1 GCA_024640485.1 Chloroflexota bacterium
CAGCGTAAAGAGCCCGCACTCAGCCATGTTTCTTTTCAGGCACAACCGGGAGAAGTGGTGCTGATTGCCGGCGCCAGCGGTTCGGGAAAAACAACCCTCATTCGCTGCTTGAATGGCCTCATCCCCCACAGTTACAAAGGGGGAGACATGACCGGCAGTATCCGTATGTTTGGTAAAGATCCCACCACCCTTTCCCTGGCCGAAATTGCCCAGCACGTCGGCACGGTACTGCAGGACCCCGAAAAACAGATCGTCGCCAGCTATGTTTCCAACGAGGTCGCCTTCGGCTTGGAAAACCTGGGCGTCCCCAGGCCCGAGATGCGCCAGCGCATCAAAGACGTCTTGGCGCATCTAGGCATCCCCCATTTATACCAGCGGGAAACCTTCCAACTATCCGGCGGTGAGAAGCAAAAAGTGGTCGTCGCCGGCACCCTGGTGCTGGAACCCTCCATTCTGCTGCTAGACGAACCGCTGGCCAATCTTGATCCCTTTAGCCTGCAAGAAGCGCTGGTTCTCATCCGGCAGTTAGCCGATGAAGGTAAGACCGTGCTGCTCATCGAGCATCGGGTGGAAGATGTCTTCAAGATCAGCCCCGATAAAGTGCTGTTCTTGAAAGATGGCGAACAGCGTTACTTCGGCGAGCTCGAAGGGTTCAAAGCAGTCGCTGATCCCTACGAAGTGAAACTGACCGCGCCGCTGGCCATCCGGAGGATGCGGGAAACCGGCCTGATGCCCGCGTCACCGTCCCTTGAGCCCCCCGCGGCGCCCGAGAAGACCTCAAACCAAAAACCGTTGGTTCAATTCAACAATGTCTCCTTCTGGTACGATGAACCAGAGCCCCAGATACTCACCGATATCAACCTGACCATTCACCCAGGCGATGTCATCGCTATCCTGGGCCCCAACGGCGCTGGCAAGACCACCCTGGTCAAACATGCCATCGGCCTGTTGAAACCTAAAGCGGGAGAGGTGCTCATCGGCGGCGCCCCTACCGGCAGCATGAGTGTCGCTCAGGTGGCTCGCACCATCGGCTATGTCTTCCAAAGCCCCAGCCATATGCTCTTCGCCCCCAAAGTGCGGGAAGAGCTCGCTTTTGGGCCCAAGAACCTCGGCTTTGACCAGGATCGGATCGATGCCAACATCGCCTCGGCTCTAGAGATCGTTGATCTGACCGGACATGTCGATGATCCCCCCCTGGCCCTCAGCTTTGGCCAGCAAAAACGGGTGACCATCGCCTCAGTCGCCGCCATGAACTCCCGCATTTTAGTGATGGATGAGCCCACCGCCGGTCAAGATTTCCGGCATTACACCACCTTCATGGACGGTCTGTTGAATCCCGAAGAGGGCAGCCCCTGGCGATCAGTCTTTGAATCAGTCATCTTCATTACCCACGATATCGATTTAGCCATTGGCTACGCCAACCGGGTGGTATTGGTCAGCGACGGCCGCATCGCTGCCGACGGCCCGCCCCATCAAGTCCTGGCAGACAGCCAGCTCTTGACTAACTGCCGCTTGACCCCCAGCTCGCTGCTGGAACTAAACCTGGAACTACTTCCCAAAACCGGAACCTTCATGCGAACCGAAGCCTTAGCAGCTTACATCCACGCCGACGACCCGAAAGGGGACGCGGCACCGGGAGTGGATAATAGCGGCTAGCTCATTCGCCTGTTGTCGTCTCATTTAATGGTTATTCCACATTATCAGGAAGAATAGGAGAGGGTGAATATGTCAATAAAAAATCGGTATCTGCGGCCACTCCCGTATATCATCATCGGCACTTTGGTAGCCGTCATTCTCATGTATATTGGCGAATTTATCGCCAATGCCCGCAGCGATGAAGCCTGGGGTTTAGCCGGTCAAGATGAATTTGGCGCCGCCGGCTGGGTAACCTGGATCATCGCCGCTGCCGTGGTCATCTACGGCATCTATGTCTGGGCCATTGATCAGCCCATTTGGACGGTCGGTACCCGCGAAGTAGTCTACATGGCCCTGGGCGCGGCGCTCTACGGCATGCTGTCTTGGGTGTTTAACACCGTCCCGGTACCATCCGTCAGCCTGGTTTCTCTACGCCCCACCGTTGTTATTCCCGTCTTCTTTGGTTTCGCTTTCGGCCCTGTAGTCGGTTTCTTTACCGGCTTCATGGGCAATGTCCTGGCTGACGCCTTGACCGGCTGGGGTGTCTTCCCGGCATGGGATGTCGCCAATGGGCTAATGGGCTTGATCCCTGGCCTGATCATGGTCTTCAAGAATAAGTCCCGGGCTATCAGCGTGATGGTATGGGTCACCACCGGTTTGCTGCTGATCATCACCATCCTGACCTTCACCAGCCCGCTGCTCCCCGATACCTGGACGGGAGAACCGACCGATTTCACCAGCTGGGCCTGGGTGCCGGCATTGGGCGCCGTTTTGGTATTGGTGACCAATTTCGCTCCCCGTCTCTGGCCTTGGCTCACCGGGATCATGGGCGTCGGCGTTTTGGTCAAGGCGATCAGCGCCACTGTCTCTGACGGCTTCGATAGCGGTATCGCTATCCTCTTCATCTGGGCCATACTGCTGGGCCTCTTGTCCTACTATGTCTTCCGCCGCGGCAAAGCCATCGAAGCGGCCCTGTCCGATGAAGACACCAAAGTGATCGTCATCTGGGGCACCCTGGGCGTCATCGTTGGCATAGGCTTTGCCTCCATTGCCGACATCTGGATCAATGGCTACACCTTCATGGTCGCCCTTGTTGGTGAATTCGTACCCGCAGCTGGGCCAAACATACTGTTTACCGTCTTGCTGACCCCCCTGCTTTACAGTGCTTGGAAAGAAGCCCAGTCCCAGACCGGGCGTTAGTTTTTAGATACCTGGTGCCAACCCGGTGGCATACCAGAAACAGCCTCCTATGGGCCAGGTGAACAGGATCCAAACAGCTTGTTCGCCTGGCCTGTGGAGCGCCTGAGGATAGCAGTTATGCTAGTTACTTGGCGTTACCGCGAACGAAATACCATCATACAGCGCCTCGATCCAAGGTCGCAGATCATCTTCATGCTCTGCGCCTTCTTCTCATTGATTCAGTTCTGGGACCTGCGCTTTATCTTGTTCTTCTTTGTGCTGGCTACCACCCAACTGCTTCTGGCCCGTCTCAGCTGGAAGGAAACGCGCCGCTTCTGGTTCGTGATCATGATGATCATCACCATACTCTCGCTGGCCACCGCCTTAACCGGTCGCGGCGGCATCGATGTCTACGCCGAAACCCTTCCCCATCCATTATGGGAGGCTCAATTCAATCTCTTCGGCAGGCTCTTCACGCCCGAAATATCTGTAGAGCGATTCACCTTTCTCATCGGCCAGATCATCCGCTTCTTCTCATTCGCGGCCCTGGCGGTCCCGATTCCCTTCACCATCCATCCCGCCCGCTACGGCATCACCTTCCGCAAGCTGGGCATCCCTGACAAGTTCGCCTTTGCCACCGATCTCGCCTTTCGCTTCATCCCATCCTTAGGCCAGGATTTCCAGATGACCCTGGATGCCCAAAAGGCCCGCGGCTATGAATTAGAGCGAATCGGCGGCGGTCTAGCCCAGCAAATTCGCAATATGGCTCCACTGCTGATTCCCCTGATCATCGGCTCCATCATCCGCAGCGACGAGATCATCGACGCCATGGACCTGCGTGGATTCGGAACTGGCCCCCGCAGTTGGCTCGAAGAGCTGGGTTACAGTCGCCTGGATTACATCGTCATCAGCTTCGGCCTGCTGCTGTTCCTCGGATCCATCGTCTTGAACCTGCGCGGGTTCGGGGATTTTTGGGTCCCCCCCTTTCTGATCAACATCGCTGCCGGCTGAGTCTAGTTCGCCTGGTACGCTTTCTCTCTATTCCGGCGGCGGGCCAGCTCGCTGGTATACCCTTTCCCCAAGGTGGCGGCATGCTTCTCCGCCCAGGCGGTCAGCTTCTGCTCCCCGGCAGCCGGTGAGTCCACATAGAGCAGATCCGCCATCAACCCCTCGATCTCTTCCCGGGTCACCAGCACATCCTTCACCAGCGGCCCCACCGCCCGGCTGACCGCGTATCCCAACCAGGGCGGAATCGAGATGATCGGCCGCTTTTTGCCGATGATACGCCCGATAGCCCCTACCAATTCGCGGTAGGTGAACGTCTCCGGCCCGATGGCATCAATGATGACATTATCTCGCCCTTCCCCCTGGGCCACCGCCAGCTTCGCCAAATCATCCACATAAATCGGCTGCACCCGGTATTCGCCGTCGCCAAATACGCCAAAGATGGGGAACTTACGCAGCATCCAGGCGATGTTGTTGATCAGGATATCTTCTTTCCCGAACAAAACCGTTGGCCGCAAGATGGCGTAGGAAAGGCCCGACGCCTTCAATGCATCCTCCAATTCCCCTTTGCCGCTGAAATATTCCAGGGGGGAATCCGCCGACGGGTTGGTGATGCTCACATGCACCACCCGCTCCACACCCGCCTGCTTCGCCGCCTCAAACAAGATCAGGCTGTTTTTCACCGCCTCAGCATGGGCAAAGCTCTTGTGGTTGAAACGGACCCAATAGGTATTGTACAGTACCTTCACCCCTCGCAGAGAAGCCACCAACTTCTCCGGCTGGTCGAAATTGAACCGGTGCGCCTTAACCCGATCGCCGAACGGGTTCTGCCGGTGTATAGAATTGGTCAAGGTAATTACCTGATGTCCCTTGTCCAACAGCCGCTGGGCGATATATTTCCCCGAATAGCCAAAAGCGCCGGTAACCGCGTGAATCTCTTGTGTTGACATGATTGTTCCTCTTAATTTGCTTGAGACACGCCCATCGATCATGGGCTAACGCTTGAGGCCCCGCCCCATTAATGCCTGCAGGCTCCCCATACGCAGATCGTCCAGAGCCGTCAGCATACTCACCAAATTGTCCAACGTGTTGAAGAAGCTCTGCATCGCCTGCATCCGCTCCCTGTAAAATCCTGCCAGCTCCGCGTTGGCTGGCTCGATATTTGTTGGCTTAACCATCTCCAGACTCTCGCCTACGCTGCGCAGCCCCCGGTCAAACTCGCTCTTTTCCCGCTCTTTCAGCACCCCTTTTGCCACCTTCCAGAAATCGGTTTCCGCCAGATAATAATCCTTGCGATCCCCCAGCTTCAGCTGCTTATGGACCATCCCCAGCCGCTCCAGGGTGCGTATATTGGTGCTGACCGATCCTTTGCTGACCCCGACCCGCTCCACCAGCTCGTCCAATGAAATCAGCTCAGGAGAGAGATAGACCGCCCCGTATATCGCCCCCATCGCTTTGGGGAATCCCCAAAAATCACTGATTCGACTCATACCCTGCATAAAATTATCGTAGGCTGCATTCAACTCATCGTTCATTATCGTATCTCATTCTAATCGTTTAGTACTAACTAAACGTAGTATACGGACAAAACAATCCCTTGTCAATCAATTCCAGGAACATGCCAGACTTCGCGCCTCTTTAGCTGGAATCGAAGACATCAGCCGATTAAATATGGTATGATAAACACGCACCAGACCGTCTTATCCAGCTAGCTCAGCTTGATGATCGAATCTCTGCTGATGTAGGACACGCCAATATTCTATGACTTCACGCCACAGCTTCATCCCCATTGACAGACGATTTGCATTGGCCCGCGGAGAGACGCTGCCCGATCGGACCTCAGGCACCACCCTGTTTGCTGACATCTCCGGGTTCACCCCCTTAACGGAGACGATGTTGAAAGAGCTGGGCCGGCAGCGGGGCGCCGAAGAGCTGAACCGGCAGTTGAATCTGGTCTACACTGCCCTCATCGCCCAGCTGCATCAATATCAAGGCAGTGTCATCGGTTTTGCCGGCGACGCCATCACCTGTTGGCTCGACGGTGATGACGGCCACCGCGCCGTCGCCTGCGCCCTGGCGATGCAGCGTGCCATGGAACCATTCGCTGCCGTAACCACCCCCACCGGCACCACCATTCCCCTGGCCATCAAAATCGGCATCGCCGGCGGCGCTGCCCGCCGTTTTGTGGTTGGCGATCCCGATGTTCAGTTCAACGATGTCCTGGCGGGAGCGGTGCTGGACCAGGTTGCCAAAGCCGAGCAGCTGGCCCAACAGAATGAGACCATCATCACCGCCCAATTGGCTGAACATCTAGGCGATGACATCGAGATCGCCGAGTGGCGAGAAGATGCCGGCGATCGCTTTGCCATCGTCAAACAGCTGGCTGCCGCTGTCCCCCCCACCCCCTGGCCCGATTTCTCCATTGAATCCGGCGATGAAGTCGAAGAAAGCGCCTGGATGTTGGACCCGATTTACCAGAAACTGCAGAGCGGCGACGCTTTTCTTGCCGAACTACGGCCAACTGTGATCATCTTTCAACGGTTCAGCGGCCTCGATTATGCCGAGGACGCCGCCGGAGAGAAGCTCGATGCCTACATCCAATGGGTACAGCACACCCTCGCTCGCTATGAGGGAACCCTGCTGCAGCTGACCATCGGTGACAAAGGCAGCTACCTCTACGCCGTCTTCGGCGCCCCCATCGCCCATAGTGATGATCCGGTGCGCGCTGTCGCCGCCGCCCTGGAGCTGCGCTCACCGCCGCCGGCGCTGGCCTACATCCAGGGCATCCAGACCGGCATCAGCCAGGGGCTGGTCTACACCGGCGCTTACGGCAGCAATGCCCGTCAAACCTATGGCGTTCTGGGCAATGAAGTCAACATGGCCGCCCGTTTCATGGGCGTCGCCCAGCCGGGCCAGGTCATCGTCCATAATCGGGTCGCTGATGCCGCCCGGCAGATCCACCAATTCCAATCAATCGGCAAAGTGAAGGTCAAGGGAGCTGCCCAGCCCATAGAGCTGTACGAGGCTGTCGGCAAGCGGTCGGACCAACTACTGCAGCGCGCCGGGCTGTTTGACACCCCCCTGGTTGGCCGGGAAAGCACCCTGGCGAAGATACACCGCCGCCTGGATGATGCCGCTGACGGCACCGGTCAAATCTTGCGCCTGCAGGGAGCAATGGGCAGCGGCAAAAGCCACTTGACCACCGTTTTCGGCCGCCAGGCCGCCGCCAAAGGGTGGCATGTCGCCGTCGGCGCCTGTCTGAGCATCACTCAAAACACCCCCTACGTCCCCTGGCGCCAGATTTTCCGGACCTGGATCGATCTGGACGGCAGCGACCAGCCGGAAACCCTTATCCCCCAGCTGGAAAATATCCTGGAGGGTATGAATCCCGATTGGCTTTTCCGTCTGCCGCTCTTGGGCGACTTGTTGGATATCTCCATTCCCGACAACCCCACTACCGCCGCCTTCGAGCCCAAACAGCGGCAGGAATCATTGACCGCCCTGGCCCTCGACATGCTCCAGGCATGGTCCCAACCCCACCCGCTGCTGCTGATAATCGAAGACGCTCACTGGATGGACGAATCTTCTGCCAATCTGGCGACCGCCGTCGGCCGCGCCATCTCCCAGCTGCCGGTCATGCTGATACTGGTACAGCGAGATGAAGCAAACGCTGTCGCCCCCAAGACGGAGGCGCTGCCTCATTTTCATTCGCTGACCATTGCGGAACTGTCCAGCCAGGCCATCGCCCAGCTGCTCAGCAACCATCTGTCTGGCCCGCTTACCGCCGTGGCGCTGGCCTTAATTCAGGCTAAGACCGAAGGCAACCCGTTTTATACCAAAGAGCTGGCCGACACCTTGAGGGATTCGGAGATCCTCTACCAGCGCGAAGATAGCAGTTGGGATTTTTCCGCTAAGATTTATCAGGATCTGCGCAGCGCCAACTGCATCATCCGCCAGGATCGTGATTGGGTCCTGGCAGACAACGCTCCCTTGAACAGCATCGACCTCGGCGTCCCCGACTCCATTCAGGGTGTGGTTCTGGCCCGCATCGATCGCCTGCCGGAAAAAGAGAAACTGTCGCTCAAAGTATCCAGTGTTATTGGCCAGCGGTTCGCCCTGGATCTGTTGAATCTATCCCATCCCCAGCATCCAGACCCCGAAACCTTGCGGCAGCAGACCGAGAACATGAGCGATCATGATTTCATCATTCTCGAACAGCTGGACCCGGCGCCCACGTATCTATTCCGTCACCAGGCTACCCAAGGGGTGGCCTACGAAACATTGCTGTTCGTGCAGCGGCAGCAGCTGCACCGCGCCGTCGCCGCCGCCCTGCGCCAGATTCGCCCCCGGGCCATCGAAGAACTGGCCCACCACGCCTATATCGGCCAGGATTGGCCCAACGCCTTACACTACCAGCTGGTAGTTGGCGAACATGCCCAACAGCTCTTCGCCAACTACCAGGCCATCGAGCATTATAAAAAGGCTCTGGAAAGTGCTGGACATCTGCCAGAAGACGAAACCAGCCAACAGCGCCAATCGATCCACGCCGCCCTGGGAGAACTGCTTACCGCCACCGGTCAATATGATCCGGCCCGGGAGCATCTTGACCAGGCCATTGCCCTAGCCATTAGAGCCGGGGATGACAGCGGTCACGGCCGCGCCTGCCGCTGGATGGCCCGCAGCTATGAACTCCAGGGAGAATACATCCCATCCCTGGAGTGGATTCAGAAAGGGTTGATAGCCTTGAAATCTGCCGAAACAGCGGAGACCGCCGAGCTGCTGCTGCTCGCCGGATTGATCAACACTCGCCAGGGTGAATTTGACAACGCCCTATCCCTGTGTCAAAGCGGCCTGCACATCGCCGAAAAGACCGGCCAATCCTCCGTTCTAGCCCGGGCTTACAGCCTTCTAGGAACCATCATTCGGGCACGTGGAAACAGCAGCGGCGCCATCGAGAACTTCCAGCGCACCCTGGACCTCTATATCAAAGCCGAAAACATCTCCGGGCAAGCCTTGGCCCAAAATCAGCTGGCCACCGCCTATTTTGACATCGGCCAATGGACCAAAGCGGATCATTACTATCGCCAGGCCAGGACGATTTTCAGCCAAATGGGCGACGCCTACAACCAGCTGATGACCAACAACAACCTGGGCGGCATCGCCAACAATCAAGGCCGGCTGGACGAAGCTATCGCCTTCTACCAATCCGCCGTGCGCGCTGTGGAACAGATCGGCGGCTCCCTGTGGGCCATGGGCACCCTGAGCATGAACCTGGGCAGCGCTTATCTCCGTCGCGGGGATTTGGATACCGCCAAAGAGCAGTTCGATACCAGCCGCGCCTATTACCAGCAGGCCCAGGCCAGGGATTTCCTACCGGAGTTGAACCGCCTCTGCGCTGAACGGGCCCTGGCTTCCGGCGATTTGAACGAAGCCCAGGCGAAAGGACAGCACGCCCTCTCCCTATCCCAAGAGCTGAAGGTGCGGAGTGAAGAAGGGTGCAGCCTCAACCTCCTGGGAGACACCGCCCTGCAGATGGGCCGACTGGACCAGGCGGAGCGCTATCTGGTCGACAGCCTGGCTATTCTGAAGGAAGTTGGCGATGAGTATCAATGGGCCCGCAGCCAGCTCACCTTTGCCCGCCTCCTGGACAAACAGGGTAAGCCAAACGAAGCCCTGGAAGCGGTGGCGGCTGCTATCGCCATCTTCGAACAGCTCGATGCCGCCCTGGAGCTGGAAAGCGCCCTGGCGCTGAAGGACAGCCTGGATTAACCCCCAGAACGAAACATGGCGTAAGTTTCCGGCAGCCGCAAGCCCGCTCTCAGCAGACCCGCAGCGAGACGTCATCCACATACAGCCCGGTGCTGCCGCCCCAGCCATCATTATAGACGCCAAAATACAGCCGGACCGACTGCCCGGCAAAGGGGCGCAGATCGAATTGGTACCCATTCCAGCGCGAATCATTCCGCCGTTGATACAGCAGGGTATGCTGCCCGCCTGACTGGTCGAAAACCAGCACGTACTGGGCATCGTCTGCCAGCTGCTGGTCAGCGATAAGCGGCGCCTGAAAACCTGCTGGTGCCGTGAAAGCAGCTTCGCCGCTTACCGGCAGCAGCCGAAATTCTAGTGCGGCGCAGCTTGCCCCCGCCGGGATGTTGACCCACTGCTGGAATGACGAATAGCTGTAGCGGTTATCCCCGGGATTAACAATCCCCACCCGCATCGATCGGGCGCCGCTGTAAGCGGCGGCACTGCTGTACCCCGCCAGGTACCCATTGGCCGGGATCTCCCACCCCCCATTCGTTTCAAAACCGCCGTTAGCCACCGATTCTTGCCACGGCGGCGCTGTTGCCGTGGGCGTCGGCGGCGGCGGTAGCGGCGGCTTCGGGGTGGCGGTTGGCGTCGGCGCCACCGCGGCGATATCGCCAACCGCCGTGTCTGGCGGCACGCTGATATGCAGCGTCGCCGGATTGAAGGTGTAATCCAGCTTCACCGGCGTCAAGATATAACTGCCTGCGGTCAGACCGGTCAGCCGCCAGCTGCCGTCACTGCCCACCACCGTCATATGCCCCTTATCGGATACCACCATACTCCCTGCCGGGCTGTCGACAATCCGTCCCGAAACCTCATAAACAGGCGGCCATCGGTTCATCACCACCGGCAGGTATACCGTCTTGGGCGCCAGATCGGCACTGAACGGCTTGCCGTG
>JAHEEY010000566.1 GCA_024640485.1 Chloroflexota bacterium
CGGCAGTCCGAAATAGGCAGTTGTGAGTGTAATCACCGCGATCGCCAGACCAAGCAGGACGAGTTGGCGCAGCCGTTCTTTCAGCCTCAGCAGGGTGATGTAGAGGGAACTGACGAATGCAAAGGGTGTCGCGATCGCCAGCCATCTCAACAGCGACACTGAACTCAGAGCGTAACCACTGCCAAAAACCTTCAGGATCCACGGTGCGCCAGCGGTGACAACCACCGTCGAAGTAACTGAATAGCAGATTCCGGCTGAGACAGCTCGGGACAGCAGGCGCTCGAACCGTTCACGACTTGCGGCTCCTTCGGCGAACGCTGAACTGCTCAACGCCGCTCCCGGGCTCATCAACATCGTTCCCAGCATCCAGGGGATATAGGCGTAGGCAGCCGCTGCCGGGCCGAGAATCGAAAGCACCATAACCGGCAGCAGCCACTGCGGAAGCTGGGTCAACACGCCTGAGAGTAAGTTGCTGGTAGCAAAGGGGGTCATTCTCTTAAGTTCTTGCCAGTCAATCTGGAGCCGGAAGCTAAACCCGGTTTCGATTCGAGGAATCAAGTAGAGGATGCTGGCAGCCGAAGCGATCACCATACCGATAGCTAGCGCTGCGGCCAGTCCAAAGGCGCTCTCTTGCATTAAGAAGAGCAAGAGGGCCAAACGGGTGAAATTGATGATGCCAGCCTGGCAGAGGAGATAAACACCCTTTCGCCGTGCCAGGAACACCATGTTGGCCATTCTGCTGGCTGCAGTGGCTACGGTGAAGGATAGAAATACCCAGGCGATGAGGCTGCTGCTTGCTACAAAATGAAGTGAGGCGGGCAGCAGCCTCAGACTCAGCAAGAACAGGAGCGATGAGGCTGTGGAGGCAGCCATGCTGAAGGTAAGGAGCGTATTCAACAGCCGGTGAGAATTCGGGCTGTCCGAAAGAAACTGCACCAGTCCTACGTCGAATCCCAACAGCGATATGTAGGAGACCATCGCCACTACCGCCACCATGGTAGAGACCTGGCCCACCGACTCAGCCGAATAATGCCGGGCCGCCAATGCCCAGAATAGAAACCCAATCAGACTGTTCAACGCCTGGACGGCGACGAGGTACCCGGCATTGGTAAAAAGCGATTCCTGGACAATGCCGGCGACCCTTCGCATTCCAGCACTGGCCACCGCTCCGGCAGAAACACGAGCTTTTTTCGCGGTTCTTCGTTCGATGAACACCACTGCTCTTTCCTGAGGATTGAGCCGGGCCAGTCCGGCTGTGCTGTCAAGCAGAAATATATCCAGCGGGAAGCGGCACAGGAAAGCCCGGGCGCGCTCCCTTAGGATAAACATGCAGGCTCTCATTCCGTTTCTGAAACCAGGTGCCCTGACCACTCTGATATCCAGGTCTGAGGACTCCGTTCTTGCCTGCCGGGCCAGGCTGCCGAAAGCCGCGGCATAGATGATGCTGGCTTCTCCGGTCGCCCTACGGGCCAATTCGTCACGATACTGGTCGAAACGCTCTTGAGAGATGCGCACCCAACCAAAACCTTTCATGCCGCTCCAAATCTGTCCGTTTAGAAGAAAATTGAGGGTGTGAGCCAGGAGAAACGAGCACGCCAGCGCGCGGTACCAGCTCATTAACAGACTCGCTGGCAGCGCAAACACGGCGGTCAGCAGCAGATCCAGCAGCAGCTTGAACCGTCGCTCGCTCTTCTCCATATACAGCATCCCCTGAAACGCCCAATGAACAGCAAGAACGACAGCCGGCAGTTTCAGCAATGAAGAGAAGGGAGGGCTTATCCGCAGGTTGGCATAGCTCTTAGCTTCAGTTAATTGGTTGCTGTTTTTCATGATGACTGATCAATGGCGGAGCGGATCCGGGCCTCTACCTGTGCCTGGCTCGGCGTGTTGTCGATCAGCGGTACCGCTCGATCTTGGGCTATCTGCCGGAAGAGCTGGATCTTGTGATCAATGTTTTTGTCGGTGCTAAGAGCTGGGCGGCGCGCCAAGATACGCTTGCTGTCAACGTCTAAAATGAACAGCTGCCCCTGTTTCGGGATTAGCCGAAAATACAGCCGCCAGGGCAGCTGTCGGTGCAGTCCCATGGTCTGGAAGGCAATACTCTGATCCACGATCATATCGACGACGAATCGTTCGCACACTACCGACTGTCCCAGCCGCAGCGGCAGATAGATCTTCAGCAGCGCCGCCAGCCATGCGTCTGCCAGCACACTCCAAGGGAACAGCCTTCGCAGAACGGCGGAACTGGAAAAATCCCAATGTCCCTGGCGGCTGTTGTCCACCGATTCATACCAGCTGAAGCCGCGCCATCTGGCATAAGCCAGCAACGGGACAGAGACAAAAAATGGGAACCGGATCCAGACAAGTCGCGCGCTGCGATTCTGGCTGTGGAGCCAGGTTAGGATGGTTCGGGCATGAGTCGATTTGCCGCTGCCGTCACACCCGCACAAATAGATGAATTGGGCTCCGCCACTGCTTCGGCTCAAACGATGCTTGAAAGCAGCTGCATCCATTCCTCTCCAGCATCCTCCCATCTTCTCGAGCTGCCGCAATGCATCCGCTCGTCCAGCGAATTGGGCGCGCTTTCCGATCCGTCCGTCAAATCGATACACACTCTGGTAATAGTTCTGGCCAGCGATGCGGCATCATACCCCCTGGCCAATCCGGGATGATTGGCCCCGATCAGTTCCGGCACACAACCTGTGGCCACCGCTACCAACGGCTTCCCAATCGCTTGTGCTTCCAGCAGGCTGATCGGGGCGTCAGACGTGATCAGCGCGAAGGGCAGCGTGACCACGTCTGACGCCCCGACATAGTCGCGCAAGACACTTTCATCAAGCATGCCGTCGATAAAAACGATCCGCCCCTCTGCCGCCAGACTGCCAACCAGCTGCCGTAAGCGGTAGGCCCTCTGCTGAGTGCCATTCGGAAGTCGACGGCTCAGCACCAGCAGTTTCAACTGTGGATGAGCTGGCTGAAGCAGACCAACTGCTTCCACAAGGGTGTGGAGCCCTCGCA
>JAHEEY010000129.1 GCA_024640485.1 Chloroflexota bacterium
CACTGACCGACGTACGCTTGCCACCGGCAACCTCGCATCGGTCAGCGGCGGCGCGGCGAACATTGCCAGCGGCGAGCGTACGTCGGTCAGTGGCGGGGATGGAAACACAGCCAACGGCGACCTCTCCTCAGTCAGCGGCGGCGCCCTGAACAACGCCAGCGGCAGCCGAGCCTCAATTAGCGGCGGGACCTTTAACACCGCCAGCGGCCGGTATGCTTCAGTCAGTGGTGGTCAGTTAAACACCACCAGCGGCGAGAGCGCCTCGATCAGCGGCGGTGCAACCAATGAGGCCAGCGGCACCGCTGCCTCGGTCAGCGGCGGTGCAATCAATGAGGCCAGCGGCACCGCTGCCTCGGTCGGCGGTGGGCGTTCAAACAACGCCAAAAGTAGTTTCGCGTCAGTCAGCGGCGGCGATTCCAACCTCGCCTCCGGCGACTACAGTCACGTCGGCGGCGGATTCTCCAACCGAGCCAGTGGTCCTCGCGCGGTGGTCAGCGGAGGTTCCGAAAACGTGGCCAGCGGCTCCAAATCGGTGGTCAGCGGTGGCAGCCTGCATACGACGCTCGGCACCTTTGACTGGCGCGCCGGAGGGCTCTTTGAAGACAGCTAAACCCAAGGAGCACGGCATTGGAACCAGTATGGCCTCAGAACCAGAAAACAACCGTCGAATCAAGATCGCCGCGGCGCTGTTCATCCTGCTGACGCTGCTCCTGTCCGGCATCGCCCTGGCCCAGAGCGGCGGCACCTACGCCGTCGCCTGGTGGACCGTTGACAGCGGCGGCGGCAGCAGCGGCGGCGCCCGCTTCGCCGTCAGCGGCACCATCGGCCAGCCCGATGCCGCCCCGCCCATGAGCGGCGACCGCTTTGGCCTGCAGGGCGGCTTCTGGCCCGCCGCCAGCGACCCCGGCAGCCGCGATATCTACCTGCCCCTGATACTGCGCAGCGGCTAGCCGGCGGTTCCCGCCCGCGGAGGCCAGGAGCCGGCATCACCTGCCTTCTCCTGGCGGGAGAAGGTGATCGGCTGGCCCAGCCGGCACGCGATCAGATCCCCTCTCCCGCTGGGAGAGGGCCAGGGTGAGGGCAGCCGGCAGCTGAGGACAAGTCGCCCTCCCGGACGCCGTCCCTCGACAGCCCACACGGCTCACTCTAATTCACTACGCGAAATGAAAAGTTAGAAGAATCTACGTCCGCCGTCCCCAACGGCCGGCTCAGCCCCCCAGCATCGCCGCCGCGGCGGCGATGTCCACGTTGCCGCCGCTGAGGATTACCCCCACCTTCGGCCCGGCGCCGTGATAGCTGCCGGTAAACAGCGGCGCCAACGCCACCGCCGAGCTGGGCTCCACCACCATCTTCATCCGGGTCCACAGGAACCGCATCGTCTCGATGATCGCCGCTTCGCTGACCGAGGTCATGTCGGCGACGTACCGCCGCATCACCGGCAGGTTCCGCTCCCCCACATAGCGGGTGCGCAGCCCGTCGGCGATGGTATCCGGCACCGCCGGCAGCCGCACGATCTCATTCCCCCGCCACGACCGGTTGGCGTCATCCCCGGCGGCAGGCTCTACCCCCACCACCTTACAGCCGGGCGATTGGGCTGCCGCCGCCAGCGCCGAGCCGCTGATCAAGCCGCCCCCGCCCACCGGCACAAACAAATGGTCCAGCGGGCCCACCTCCTCAAACAGCTCCCACGCCGCCGTGCCGGCGCCGGCGATAATCTGGTTGTTGTCGTACGGATGGATCAAGGTGTACCCGTGCCGCTCCACCTGCTCCTGGCACACCGCCTCGCGGTCCACCGCCGCGCAGGTGATGATCTCCGCCCCATACCCGGCGGTAGCCGCTTTCTTGATCGCCGGCGAGTTATCGGGCATCACGATGGTCGCCGCTACGCCCAGCAGTCTGGCCGCTAATGCCAGCCCCTGGGCATGGTTGCCGCTGGAATGGGCGATCACCCCGGCCCCCTTTTGGGCATCGCTCAGCTGGCTGACCGCGTTGTACGCCCCGCGGAACTTGAAAGCGCCCACCCGCTGGAAATTCTCGCACTTCAGGAATATCTGGCTGCCGGTCAGCGCATCCAGGGTGCGGGATCGCATCACCGGCGTCCGGTTGGCCACACCGGCAAGCCGCTGGACGGCGGCGGCGACATCAGCGGGTTGTGGGAGGATCAGTTCCATGGCTGTTTTTCCTGTGAGGTATCTGGGGGTTCAACGTCGGCTGATTGGCTCAGCCCAGCTCTTTGACCATCTCAATCCGGCGAAACGACTCGAAGTATCCCGCCCGCACGAAACCGGCCCAAATTGCATCGTCGGGGATATTCTCGATCTTGGCATCCTGCCGCTTGTAGTGACGGTGAAGCGTCTGCAGGGTGGCGGCGCTCACTTCCGCCGGATCGCCGGCATCCACTTCCACAACCATCCGGGTCAGCTGCAGCAGGTCGGCATGGAAACAGACCCACCCCCGCCCGCCGTTGTCCAGCTCCACCACCAGCGCCGACAGGTTCTGCACGTGGGCCATCGACTCCGGCTGCTTCAACCAGTTTGGCGTTCCCTTCCGCTCGTTCAGCAGATTGAGGGCCTCCTCGTGGTCCAGCAGTTCGCTGTGCTTGATTCCGGACGGCAGAACTTGGGTATTTGGGCTGGGAGGACGGCGGGCTACGATCAGCTCTCGTGTTTCCTGGAACCCGAATTTGTGGAAGAGGGCCAACCCGGGCACATTCCCCTGGATCACTTCCAGCCACACCTGCTTAAGCCCCAGCTTCTCTGAGGCTGCGACCAATCCTTCCATGATCCCCTGCCCCACACCCAACCGGCGGCCGTAGGGCAGCACCCCCAGCCGGGTGATCCAGGCTCGCTGGTCGCGCACTCCCAGCATCCCCAGCCCCAGGATCATGTCGTCCTCGCCCACCGCCACCTGCGACGCCTTTAGCTTGACATCATACAGCCGGACATACTCCCGCAGCTTTGCCAGGTTCATAGGCATGGGCACCATATAATCGACCCGCGTCTCATTATAGGCGTCCGTCAGCTCAGCTAGGGTGTAGCGGTCTGCGGAGACGATTTCGAAGTCGGACATGTTTATTCCGCGCTGGCTGTCTCTGGCCCCAAAAAGCGAGCGATGAAAGCCGGGAAAGCCAGGATATCCATTGGTTTAGTGATACAGCCGTCAAAGCCGTATTGAGCCGCCATCTCCTGGGCCTTATCCTCCGGCCAGGCGGTGATCGCAATCAAAGGGACGCTCTCGAATTCGGGGATTTGCCTCAGCAGCGTGGCCACCGTCTGCCCATCAATGTCGGGCAGGCCCATATCGACCAGGATCAAGTCCGGTTCCTCCTCCAGCGCCATCCGGAAGCCGCTCTCCCCGTCCACCGCTTGAATCAGGCGGTATGGGTGCGGCTCCAGAACGCGCTGCAGCAAAAGCCGGTTGGCTTCGTTGTCTTCGATATTCAGGATGGTTTTCATAGGATTGGCCGAACCAACGTTATTTTGCCGGCGGCGGAACAGGTAGATCTATTATCGGGGTGTCCTTCCAGCGCTGGCCTTCTTCGATAAGCATCACCGGGATACCGTCGCGAATGGGGTACTTCAATCCGCTGTCCGCGCAAACCAGCCAACAACCTTGGACCAGCTCCAGCCGGCCGGGATCGTCGCCGTATTCCTTGGACTGCACGGCCAGCGGGCAGCGCAGTATCTCGAGTAATTCCGGGCTAATTGCATGTTTTGCTTCTGAACTCATTCAATTCTCCTTGAGGGTCTGATAGGTTGATCATAACCCATCTCGTGCCGCTCACCAAATCTACTTTCCCGCATTGGTCAGCTGCCGGCACTTCTTCCAAAAGCCGCGGCTGCCGGCCTCAGAAGTGGGGGCCTTCCCCCCTTTTTAACGCCTCCTTCACCCCAAACCAGGGATCCAGCCGCCTGATGGTGTGCCAATCTTCCCCAACTGGTTATACTTCCCTTTTTACCACTGCAGCAGCGGCAGTAGACCCTATGAAACAAATCTGGATCAAAAAAGCGGGGCCTCCTGAGGTCCTACAAGTAGGTGAGGCGCCCACGCCCCTGCCTCACACCGGTGAGGTGCGCATCAAGGTGGAGGCTGCCGGCGTTAATTTCGCCGACATCATGGGCCGGCTGGGCATCTACCCCGACGCGCCCCCAATCCCCTACGTGCCTGGCTACGAAATCGCCGGCACCATCGACGCTGTAGGCCACGGCGCCGGCAGTTTCAGTGAAGGGGACAAAGTATTCGCCCTGACCCGCTTCGGCGGCTACAGCGATCAGCTGTGCGTCCCCTATAAACAGGTATTCCCCCGCTTTGATTGGCTCTCGGCACAGGATGCTGCCGCCATCCCAGTCAACTATTTGACCGCCTACATGGCCCTCAGCGTGATGGGCTCCCTCAACCCTGGCGACAAGGTGCTGATCCATGGCGCTGCCGGCGGCGTCGGCCTGGCAGCCCTGGACATCTGCAACATCGTCGGCGCCGAGACCTTCGGCACCGCCTCGCCATCCAAACACGAGTTCCTGACCCAGCGGCGGCTGAACCACGCCATCGACTACCGCAGCAAAGATTACGAAACCGAAATCATGGACCTCACCGGCGGCAGCGGGGTGCAGATCGTCCTCGACCCCTTGGGCGGCAACCATTGGGCCAAAGGGTACCGGCTGCTGGCTCCCGGAGGGCGTCTGATTCACTTCGGGGCCAGCAGCGCCGCCACCGGCAAAAAGCGCTCGCTGCTGGAGCTGGTCAAGCTGGTAATCAGGGTCCCGCTCTATACACCTTTCCGGCTGATGAGCGACAACAAATCGGTGGCCGGCATCAACATCGGCCATTTATGGGCCCATCCCGAGCTGGTCAGCGGCTGGATGAAACAGCTCCTCACCTGGTATGACGAAGCGCTGTTCCGCCCCCACATCGACCGCACCTTCAAATTCAGTCAAGCCGCCGAAGCCCACCATTACCTGCAGGACCGCAAAAACATCGGCAAGGTGCTGCTGATCCCTTGATCCGCGCCTTGCCAACCCAACCTGTTGAAGCAATCAGCGGGCTGCCGGCGATCCAATGCCGGCAGCCCGCTTTCGTTTCATTCTGCCCGTACCAGGGCCCGCCGCCGCTGCCATCCGGCAGCCAGCAGGATGAATGCCCCGGATGCGAAGGCCAGCGTCAGCAGCCAGTTGAAGGTGCGGCTGGCGCCGCTCTCCGGCAGCATCACCATCGCCCCGCTGCTCCCCTTCTTGGCCACGCAGAAATTGATCCCCTGCTGGAGCAGCGTCTCAGGCCAGATCGATGCGATCAGCGAGGGCTTGGAGGTGACCACCCACTCCGCCCCCGGCTTCGCCGCCACCGTCCAGTTGCTCTGGCCCACTTCCACCAGCCCATAGGTACCGTCGCTGCCGGTATACAGGCTCAGCACGTGGGCTTTGTCTTCACTGACAAAGGAGATGTCGACGCCGGCAACCGGCACTTCCCCTTTGACGGCGGTGCCCACGCACTTCCCATCCCCATTCATATCGACGTAAACCGCCCCACGGATCGAGCCGTGAGCGTCAACCCCCTGCGCCGCGGCAGCCCCCAGGGTCAACATCGTTAATAACAGCACCAATGCCCCGATCAACATGACACGTTTCATCGCTGAACCTCCAAGCATCTATCGTCCTCGAAATCAGAGGACTGGATAAGTAGAGCCAGCAGAGCGCTGCTAAACATGAGCGCTGCCGTGAATGTTTCGATGCTTTTCCGCTGTCTGTGCTAATGCAAACTGCTGGTCACCGGCTTGGCGACCACCACCAGCCGGTGGCTGTTGGTCTCGTAAGGCCAGCAGGTGACCATGGTCACCCGCTCATCGTCGGTCTGTTCAATCCAATGGGCGTTCGCCAGCCGCACTTCCAGCGGCTGCCCCTTCTCCGGGATAATCTCTTTCTCAGTCACCTGGTATTCAAACTGTTCGTCGTCATCATACAGGATGATGGTATCCCCCGGCTCCAGATCCACCAGGTATCGGAACACCTCGCCGAACACATTATGGTGCCCGTTGAGCACCGTGTTGCCCGCGATTCCCAGCGGCTGGCTGCTGTTGTGCCAGCCCGCCTCGAATTTGTCCGGCACCTGCCAGCGGTAGTAGGTAGCCCCACCCTGGTCAAACGACTCCAACCCGATGGCGCTGACCGGCGCGTCCAACTCAATCGACGGGATCACGATCCGGGTGGGAATGCCGTCATCGGGATCCACCACCTCGGCATCGGCCATGGAGATCATCCCGGCATCGACTTCCAACTCTGCCGGTGGGGCCGGCGTCGCCGCCGCTGCCGCCAGCTGCTCCGCCTTACGCAGCAGAAAATCGGGCACCCGGGCCACCGATGCCGGCGTGGGCAGCGCCTGCGCCTGCTCCGGCGACATGAATGCCGTGGACACATTGTACGCCGCCCAGGAGACCGTCGCCGGGGCTACCAGCCAGATGCCGGCACAGGTCATCATGATAATGGCGGCGATACTGATCACTACCACGCCCATGGGCACAAGTTTTTCTTCGTTCTGGGGGGGATTGACTCTGCTCATGTTGATAGTATAAACTAAGAAATCCGTTATGTAAAATGATTACTGCCAGCCCTTCATTACGCTTCTCACCCCTGGTCGCCCTGCCGCATCGCCGCCACCAGCGCCGGCAGCAGCTCCCCCGAAGGGCCTTCCAAATGGTAATCCACCAGCGAGGTCAGCGGCGTCGGGTTGGGGTTGATTTCCACCACCACCGCCCCGCTTTCCTTGGCCGCCACCGGCAGAGAAGCCGCCGGCTGCACCACCGCCGAGGTGCCCACCGAAAGGAACAGATCGCAGTCCGCCGCCGCCGCCCCCGCAGCCACCAACACATTCCGCGGCAGGTTCTCCCCAAACCAGACCACATCAGGGCGCAGCCGCCCGCCGCAGACCGCGCATAATGGCGCCTTGCCCTGATCATCCCGCCAGCCGTCGTCTGGCGCCCCGCAGTCGAAGCAGAGGATCCGGCTGATGCTGCCGTGAAGCTCCAATACCTCCCGGCTGCCGGCTGCCTGGTGCAGCCCGTCCACATTCTGCGTCGCCAGGGTCAGCTTGGGCACCAGCGCTGCCAGCGCCGCCAGGGCGTAATGCCCCGGGTTCGGCGATGCCTGGGCCACCAGCGCCCGCCGCCACACATACCACTCCCACACCAGCTGCGGGTCCTGCTGGAACGCCCCCGGGGTGGCCAGCTTCTCCGGCTCATACTGGGCCCACAGCCCCGTCTGCGCCTCACGGAACGTGGGCACGCCGCTCTCGGCAGAGCAGCCGGCGCCGGTCAGCACCATCACGTGCCCTGCCCTTCTCAGGCTGTCTGCTAAGCTTTCAGGGATCTCAACCATAATTGAACTTCCCGGTATGAGGGCGCTGCCGGCTACAAGCCCAGAATACGCCGCGCCAACGAAAAATAGATCAACAGCCCGGTGGCGTCGACGATGGTGGTGATCATCGGGCCGGAGATAACCGCCGGATCGATCTTCAGCCGGTCGGCCAAAATCGGCACCAGCGTGGCTACCGTCGTGGCCCAAATCACCACAATCGGCAGGGTCAGGGCCACCACCAGGGCGATATCGGCGCCCGTATCCCAGAAGATCGCCCGCACAAAACCGACCAAGCTCATCACCAATCCCAGCAGCAGCCCGGCGGAGACTTCCCGCCGCCACGCCTGCCACAGGTTGGACAGCCGCACCTGGTCCAATGTGATCGCCCGGATGATGGTCGCCACCGTCTGCGAGCCGGCATTGCCCCCGGTGCCGATAATCAGGGGGATGAAGATCGCCAGGGTAATCACCTTGTCCAGGACATCGCTGAAATAGCGGGTCACCGTACCGGTCAGGGTAGCGGCGATAAACAGCAGCAGCAGCCAGCCGATCCGCTTGCCCACCACCTGCCCCAGCGTGGCAGAGAAATACGGCTGGGCCAACGGCTCGGCACCACCCATACGCTGGATATCCTCGGTGAACTCTTCTTCGTAGATGTCCAGGACATCATCGACCGTGACCGCCCCCAGCAGCCGGCCGATCTCGTCCACCACCGGGATGGCGAAATAATCATAGCGGGCCACGATCTCAGCCAGCTCTTCCTGATCGATGGTCACCGGCACTGCCAACACATCGGCGTTCATGATCTCTTCCACCAGGGTATCGGCCGGGCAGATGACCAGCTTTCGCAGCGGCACCACCCCAATCAGCTTCTCGTCCCGGTCGACCACGTACAGATAATGGAGCGTCTCCGCATCCCCGATGGTGCGCAGAAAATCAATCGTCTCCGCCGCGGTCCACTGCCGCCGCAGCGACACCACGTCGCGGGTCATCAACCGGCCGGCACTTTCTTCCTCATACCCCAGCAGCTCCCGCACCTCGTCCGCTTCGTCCGGCTCCATCAGCGACAGCAGCCGTTCCGAAGTGGGATCGTCCAGATCCTCCAGGAACTCGGCAGCGTCATCCATGGGCAGCTCTTCCAGCAGGTCTGCCAGCCGTTCCTCGTCGACCCGGTCAACCAGCTCCGACCGCACCAGGCTGCCGGTCTCGTCCAGCACCTCACTGGCGATCTCGTTGGAGAGAATAGAGAACAGGGCTACAGCGACATCAGGCTCCAGCTGATCCATCAGGTCGGCGATATCCGCCGGATGGACTTCGGCCAGCAGCTGCCCCAGCTCCGCCATCCTTCCCTGCTGGTAAAATGCCTCAATCATCTCAATTTCAGGTAGGTTTATGAATGATTCTTCCATGTTGATACCGCCTAGCTTGGAACTTTTGAACCTCTGGTGAACCGGCCCCGCGCACCAATAAGTTGAAATACGCTGGTCAGTCGCTTATTATAACCTTAACCTGGTTCTACATCGAGTCCACCCGCACACCGCCAAAAGGAGCAGTGAATGACCGACCAGCTCATCAACCTGGGCACCTCCGCCCTGATCATCCTCGTCGCTTTTTTGCTCAGCCGTCTGTCCCGATGGCTCACCCGCCAGCTGGGCGAGCGCATCGCCGGGCGCACCCGCAACACCCTGGATGACGTCCTGGTGAATTCCGCCAGAGGCCCCCTGCAGGCGATTATCCTCATCTTCGGCCTGGAAATAGCCATCAACCGGCTGCAGTACATCCCTGACTCCTGGGGCGATGACATCTCCCGGCTGACCTTCAGCCTTTATGCCCTGTTTATCTACATCTTCTTCTACCGGCTGGTCGGCGGGGCGATCATCTGGTATGGCAAATCCATCGCCCGCAAGACCCCCTCCAAACTGGATGATAAGTTCCTGCATCTGTTCCGCCGTATCGCCCTGTTGACCCTTTCCGTGGTGGTGATTATCACCGTCCTGGGCCGCTACGGCATCGAAGTCAGCGCCCTGGTGACCACCCTGGGCATCGGCTCCCTGGCCATCGCCCTGGCTGCCCAGGAGACCCTGGGCGACATGATCTCCGGCTTCACCATCATGCTCGACCAGCCCTTCAAGGTCGGCGATCGGGTGGAGATCCAGGCCATCGACACCTGGGGGGATGTCACCGAAATCGGGCTGCGCTCCACCCGCATCATCACCCGCGACAACCGCATGGTCACCGTCCCCAATTCAGTCATCGGCAAAGGGATGGTGGTCAACCATTCCGTCCCCAGCACCATGTACCGGGTGGAGACCCACGTCGGCGTGGCCTACGGCAGCGACATCGAATACGCCCGCCAGGTGATGATTGAGGCGATCCGGGCCCAGGAGTGGGTGATGCCGGACAAGCCCATCGAAGCGCTGATGCTCCAGTTCGGCGACTCCGCCCTGATTTTCCGCGTCCGCTGCTGGATCGAGCATTTCGTAGAGACCCGCCGGATCATCGACAAGATGAACACCGCCCTCTACATCGCCTTGAACGAGGCCAAGATCATCATCCCCATGCCTCAGCGAGAGCTGCGCTTCAATGCCCAGAAGCTATCCGTCCAGCTGGACGGCAGCGCTGGGGATGAAAGCTAGCGGCGATGCTCACCGGACATATCGCCGTTTCAGCGCTGCTCAAGCATTACCTTTCCGGAAGCGGCCTGCCCCTCTATGGCGCGGCGATCTTCCCCGATCTGGTAGACAAAGGGCTCAGCAAAGCCGGCATCCTGCCCACCGGCAGGGATGTCGGACATTCCCTGCTGGCGGCGGCCCTGACCACCGGCTGCGTCGGCATCTTCTGGGGCCGCCGCGCCGCCCGCGACTGGGGCCTCAGCTACCTGGCCCACCTCATCTGCGACACCGGCGGCAGCATCCCCTGGTTTTACCCATTTCGCCGCTACGACTTCGAGCCTTCCGACCGGTCCATCAGCCAGCTTCTTTTTACCGCCCTGATCCATCCCACCCTGGCCGAACGACTGCTGCTGAGTTGGGCGCTCTCTGCCCCCTTGCTGGGGAAATAAAAAGAGCGGCACCGAAATCATTCGCTGCCGCTCCAAAGCTGCTGCCTCCGTTTCCGTTGCTACTTCCCCGGGCAGACGTCGAAA
>JAHEEY010000567.1 GCA_024640485.1 Chloroflexota bacterium
CCGCGGACGTCAACAGATCCTACAGTATTTGGGGGGCAGAGAAAGACAGTGCAGCCCGTTGTTGATCCTTCGTCTGAGGCATGTCCAATTTTGAACCCTGGCACATCAAACGTCATCAGTCACCTCCGACGGGCCTTTGCAGCATGAAAATTCAGGCAAGGGCCAGTAATATACCGACGGAACTAGACAGGGGCACCTATTGCCCGATCCCCTCTGCCCACCTATACTAGTTTATAGCGGTTTTAACACTCCAGACAAGCAATACCTTTTTCTTCTCAATTCCACTTTCTGGGCACTGAATCAAGGGTTGGGCAAAAGATGGCCAATCATCGCTTGAAACTCCTACTTATCGATGGCAATCCTGATGATGCACGTATCATCAGGCAGATGTTGCTTCCCTCCCGGCTGTTCGAATCTATAGATTTCACACACTGCTCTAACCTCGCGGCTGCTCAAGAACACCTCTTGACTAACATGGTAGATGTCATCTTGTTGGATCTAACCCTTCCCGACAGCCACGGCATCAGAACCCTGAAGTCGCTAAGGCACATCGCTTTCCAGGTGCCGATTGTTTTGCTCACCGGGGAGCAAAATGAACCGCAGGCTGTAGAAGCGATGCAGATCGGGGTTCAAGACTATCTGATTAAGGGAAAGACCAGCTCCGGTTTACTTCAGCGGGCCGTCAGGAATGCCATTGAACGGCAGCGATTAATGGCAGAACTTGCCAACAAAGCGGCGGAGTTGGAGCAAATGAATCGTGAACTTGATGATTTCTCTCATACCATGGCTCACCAGATCCAAGGGCTGCTGAGCCAGATGATAGGCTATACCGGTGTGATCGAGATGAACTACCGGAACGAACTTGGACCCGAGATCCACAGCCTGCTGCGCAGAATTCTCCAGAGTGGGCACAAGATGAATAATGTCATAAGCGAAGTAATGCTGTTGGCCAGCGTCCGCTCGGGTGAAGTGGTCCAACTGCCCCTTGATATGAAGCGGCTGGTTGCAGAAGCGCGCAAGCGGGTTCGATTCAGAATGGAAGAGTATCAAGGCGAGATTCATATGCCGGATTCGTGGCCCCTGGCAGCCGGCTATCCTTCATGGATCGAAGAAGTTTGGGTCAACTATATTAGCAACGGGCTCAAGTACGGGGGTTCACCGCCAAAGCTTATTTTGGGATTCGACCGGCTGCAAGAAAGCATGATTCGGTTCTGGGTAAAGGACAATGGTAACGGGTTGTCAACTGAGGACCAGAGAAAGCTGTTCACACCGCATACTCGACTGCGGCAGACAAAGGCGCAAGGCAAAGGTCTGGGGCTATCCATTGTGCGTCGCATTGTGGAGAAATGCGGTGGGCAGGTAGGCGTCTTTAGCCAACTCGGAGAGGGCAGCACCTTCTGGTTTACCCTGCCCAAGGCTGTTTCCGACATGCCCGATTGCTGAGCACAACTTCCTCAAGCAAGTGGCACCTTCCCGTCTTAACCCAATGACTCAATTAAGCTATAATCGTTTTCATCGCTTCTTGGAGGATTTCACCGTTGAACAACGCACATCCAGTCATCGGCTGGGAAAAAGAGCTTCCAGTTCCAGACCAATATCAATTCAACGACTACCTGTCGGTTCGCGACGGCCGTCTCTACTTCGAAGATCTCGATTTAGCCGGTATCTTCCTTGAAGATACCCATGCCAAACAGCTAGGAAGGGCTCTCCCAAGCCCTTTAGAGATTGTCTATCTGCCGCTAATAGAGAACCGCATATCAGCCATGCGGCGTATTTTCGCCGAGGCGATCGAACATGTCGGGTACGGCGGCCAATTTTTCTATACCTATGCCTCCAAAGCAAATGCCGCCGAGGAGATCATTCGCACCACATTGAAATCCGGCGCGCACCATGAGATGTCTTCCACCGTCGATGTTGACATCGCCAAAATCATGATTGACCGCGGCCTGCTTTCAGCCGATCGGTACATTATCTGCAACGGCTTCAAAGCAACGCGGACGCTTTATGCTGACAATATCCTTCAGCTCAAGGAACTACATGATAAGCTGGTGCCGGTCATTGAAGATCTGGGTGAAATTACTTTCCTGATGGAGTCTGGTAAGCAGTTTGATGTCGGCTTGCGGCAAAAATCTTACGGCCATCACAACTCCACTGAAGAAATGGATCATGCCAATTCCCGTTTTGGCCTGGATTTGGAAAGCATGTGGAAAGCAGCGGACTACATCAGCGCCGCGCCCAATCTCAAGCTCACCCTATATCACGCCATGGTCGGCAGCCAAATCCTCAGCAGCGAAGATTTCGTCAGGTGGCTGACGCCGGGTATGGAAACATACGCTAGGCTCAAACAGCGCCATCCGGATCTTCACATCTTCGATTTCGGCGGCGGCATGCCGGTGCCGATGACATTAGATTTCGACTTCGATTACGCTGCATTTACCCGCGCGCTGCTGACAGCCATGCAGGAGATTTGCGACCGCTACGGTGTCCCTGTACCCGACATTATGGGTGAATTCGGCCGCTATACGACCTCGGAACACGGAGCACATTTGTTCAAGATTGTCACAGTCAAAGATAACAACTCGAAGCTGCCCTGGTATATCATTGACGGCTCAATTATGAGTTCATTTCCAGACAGTTGGGCCTTGAGCGAGCATTTCATTGTGCTTCCCTTGAATCATCTGGACAAGCCGTTCCAACAAGTGCAGTTGGGCGGGATTACTTGCGACAGTGATGATGTTTATCCGCCGAAACCGAGCCACTCCCCTTTGTATCTACCAGTGGAAACGGAAGACCTGTACATTGGATTCTTCAGCATCGGCGCCTATCAGGAGATGTTGGGCGGCGTCAAGGGGAGCAAGCATTGCGTGCTGCCCGAAGCGTTCGAATTGATTATCGACCGCGACAATGACAACAGCTACCAGTTTGAGATACTGCAGGGTCAAACGCCTGCCGATGTCCTTAGAAATCTCGGATATAGAGTGTAGGCTGCGAACTATCAATCACTCTATCCGG
>JAHEEY010000130.1 GCA_024640485.1 Chloroflexota bacterium
CCTTGGGGATGCGGGCGCCAACGCGGACGAATTTCTCTGGTTCTCGCAGGAACTGTACCACTTCGACCAGTTCCATCTTCGATTCCTCTACGCCAGCCACATCGTCAAATGTGACCGTGGGGCGGTCGGAATCGCTCAGGTTCTTTGCCTTGCTGCGTCCGAAGCCGAAGATATTGTTGCCGCCGCCGCCACCCTGCATCTGGCGAAAGCCCCGGCTGAAGATCCATATCAACAGCAGAACCGGCCCGATGGTCATGGCAATACTTATGAAACTATTCCACGAAGATTGGTCTCTAACGATAAACTCATCAAGCTGAGACAAGGTCTCAGGGGTGATTCCATAATATTGGAGCACCTCGGTCAGGCTGTCGCGAGAATATTTGACCGCGGTCAGAACAGTCTCATCTTTCTTGACCAGTTCCAGTCGATCGCCGGTAACGGTAATACTCTTGACTTGTTCATTCTGAAGCAGCGTGACTACTTCATCCATACTAATCTGATCGGGGCCGCTGAATCTTCCGCTCAGCCATAGCTGGAGCCCCAAAACTACCGCAAAAATGCCCACAATCCATACCCACACGGGAATGTTTGGGCGTGATTCGTTGGGTTGTTCGTCCATATTCTAATACCCTCTGCACTCTAGTGGTCGATGAGCGCCTAATGTCAATAATCGAGTGGTAATCTACTTGGATTGTACGCTTAAAGGCCTCCTATTTCAACTAAGCGTTACGTTAATATGACTCCCGGTTTCCATAATTGACAATCGGTGTAAAATAGGGGCGTAATGCACACTCAATATGGCAACAGCAACAGACAATCGCCGCCGCCGAGCTGGCTGCGAGTAGTGAAGAGCAATTTCCCCATTCTGCTATTCCTGGTTCTCGCCTTGATTGGCATGGGCTCGGTGTATTGGTTCTTCAGCCCGGTGAGCAGTGATCCCGAAACGGTAGCGGCAGCCAGCCTGGACGGCGGCCTATCTGCTCCGATCTTTAAGGCCCTGCCGGCAAAGCCAGTGACCCAGCGTCTCGCGCAAAGTCCCGGACCACTGCGGGTCGGCATCATTTCCGGACATGCCGGCAGTGACAGCGGTTCGGTCTGTGATGATGGATTGACCGAAGAACTGGTGAATGCCAACATTGCCAACCGGGTGGTGTCAGCGTTGAATGAGCACGGGATTAAGACTGATCTGCTGGAAGAATTCGACAGCCGGCTGCAGGGGTACAGCGCCTCTGCCCTGGTATCCATCCACGCCGACTCCTGTACCTACATCAACGATCTGGCTACCGGCTACAAGGTCGCCGGCTCTTCGGTGACCAATTCCAGCCGGCTTTCTGTCTGCATTGAACAAGCTTATGCGGAGGCCACCCAGCTCCCTTATCATGAAAACACCATCACCCCGCATATGACCGATTACCATGTGTTTAGAGAAGTCTCCCCAGGAACGCCGACCATCATCATTGAAGTCGGCTTCATGAACCTGGATCGAGAGCTGCTAACCACCGGCGCTGACGCTGCCGCGAGCGGTGTCACCAACGGCATCCTCTGTGCCTTGGGGATCGATTAATTAAGTTGTAGCAAACGTACCAACGACCTTACCCGACGATATTTACGAGGCCGAAGGGCATGACCCCACCAAGTTCCGCACTCATCCAGCAAGCCAAAGCCGCCCTGAAAACGGGTGACAAGCAGGAAGCCAGCCGGCTGCTGCAGCAGGCGCTGCGAATGGATGACAAGAACCATGTGGCCTGGGTCATGATGGCGGTCGTATCGGATTCTCCTCAGAGCAGCTTAGCCTGCGTCCGCCGCGCGGAAGCGCTCAATGCCCACGACCCGCTGGTCATCAAAGCGAGGTCGTGGGTCGACAACCGGTTGAAGAAGAACGACTCCCAACCTGCTCTGGTAAAACCGACACCTCCGCTAGCTGTTGAACTATCAGCGGTGACCGCAGCGACAGCGCCGGTACAAACTGGGGCCAGGCAGCCGGCGGGCGCCGCCGAACCTATCGACCTCAATCAGTTTGAGTACACGCCGCAGCCGGCGGCTGATGCCAGCGAAAGGTCACAGCCCCGCTGGCAGGCGATAGCTATCAGAGGCAGTATTATTCTGCTGTTGGGGATCATTCTGACCGCCGGGGCCATTCTTACCTGGAGCATGCTGGGCGGCTCGACAGCCGCCGAGGCCAGCGATGAAACTGCTGACAGCAGCGGCCTAAATGACCTACCGGCAGCCACTGTCGAAATAGGCAACTCGACGGCGGTGGCTACCAGCCTGCCGCCGACCGAGACCGCCACTGCCACGCCGATTCGGGTGATGGCCAAACATGTCGCTCCGAAGAGCGAAGGCGACGACAGCAGCGTGCGGGCAACCTGGACCCCGACGCCCCGCCCCACCCAAACACCGTCACCAACACCGACCTATGTGGCCACCTATGTCAGCCCGGACCAGACCAGACCTGAGGTGCGCCCCATGGGTGTGGGCATCAACGACAAATGGATAGACGTGAATCTGAGCGAGCAAACATTGACCGCCTATGAAGGGAATACCGTGGTGTACAACACGCTCGTTTCCAGCGGGCTCAGAGATTTCCCCACGGTAACAGGGCAGTTTCGTATATGGCTGCGCTTCCAGGCCCAGACCATGGACGGCAGCCGCCTGGGATACGATTACTATCTGGAAAACGTTCCCTATGTGATGTATTTTTATGAAGATTATGCGCTGCACGGCACCTTTTGGCACAACAATTTCGGCACTCCGATGAGCCATGGCTGTGTTAATCTGAAGACATCTGACGCAGAGTGGATATATAATTGGTCCTCGCTTGGAACCACCGTCAACGTACACAATTAGCCCTTGTCCAGGATCGGCCATCCGGCGACCATGGCGCGGACTGCGACAGCTTCTTCAGGCGGAATCTGTCGAGGCTGCCGTTGTTTAGTTATGCTGGTGAAGAATGGGAATAGGAGATTAACCGATGCCTCTAGATATTATTATTGGCACGCAGTGGGGTGATGAAGGCAAGGGTCGCATCACCGACTTGATGGCAGCAGAAGCGGATGTGGTCGCCAGATACAGCGGGGGTGACAATGCCGGACATACCGTAACGGTTGGGGATGAGGTGTTCAAGCTGCATCTGATCCCTTCCGGCGTCATTCACAAGAGCGCCACCTGCATCATTGGAAACGGCACCGTGGTCAACCCGGCGGTCCTGATTCGAGAGATGGACGCCCTGAAAGCTCGCGGCGTCGATGTCGGCCCGGGCCGTCTCAAATTGGACAGCAAGGCGCATCTGATCACCCCGGCACACATCGCCATGGACATCGCCAAAGAAACGCAGAGAGGTTCGGGCGCTATCGGCACCACTCAGCGAGGCATTGGCCCAGCGTACACCGACAAGACCAGCCGCGTCGGCCTTCGTGCCGGCTTGTTCGCCGATCCGGAAGGGTTGGCTGCCGCGGTAAAGGCCCACATCACTGAGAAGAACCTGATGCTGACGAAAGTCTATGATGCTCAACCGCTGGAGATTGAGCCGGTGGTGGCCCAGTTTGCCCAGTACGCCCAGCGACTGCGCCCCCACCTGGTGGACGGGTCGGTCTATCTCAATGAAGCCCTCGACGCCGGCAAATCGATCCTGGCAGAAGGGGCCCAAGGCACCTTCTTGGATCTGGATCACGGCACCTACCCCTTTGTGACCAGCTCTTCCCCAACGGCGGGCGGGGCTTTGATCGGGTTGGGGATCGGCCCCAAGCGCGTGGGCCGTATTGTCGGGATCACTAAAGCATTTACCAGCCGGGTCGGCAGCGGGCCGTTCCCCTGCCAGCTGGAAGGGGCCTTGGCCTCACGACTGCGAGGTACCGGCGCCAACCCTTGGGACGAGTTCGGCACCACTACCGGGCGCCCGCGCCGGGTTGGTTGGCTGGACATGGTGATGGTGCGCCACGCTGCCCGAATCAACAGCCTGACCGAGCTGGCGGTCACCAAATTGGACATCCTCAGCGGCCTGGAGCAGCTTTCGGTCTGTGTCGCTTATGAATTGAATGGCAAGCGGATCGGCTATTATCCCCAGGACCTGGAACAGCTAGCCCAATGCAAACCGGTTTATGAGACCGTGGATGGCTGGATGGAAGATGTCACCAGCATCCGCCAAATGGCGGATTTGCCGGAAAACGCCCAACGGTATATCAGATTCATCGCGGAGGCATCCGGTATTCCGGTCACCTTCATTTCCGTCGGCCCAGGGCGGGACCAAGTCATCTATGGATAGCAACCTACCAGTCCCGCTTCCGGAACACGGCAGCTGCTTCGTCTGCGGCACCGAGAATCCCAAAGGGATGGGGCTCACCTGGTACCGAACTCACCATACTGCTGGCGGCACTTTGATTTTCGCCGATTTCCAGTTCACGTTGTCGGAACAAGGGCCGCCGGGATACACTCACGGCGGCGCCAGTGCCGCCGTCCTGGATGAAGCGATGGGGGCAGTAGTTTGGCTGGCGGGGATGCCGGTGGTATTGGCCAATATGAACCTGAACTACAGCCTGCCGGTGCCCCTGGGCGTGACCCTACGGGTAGAGGCATGGCTAGAGCGGGTTGAGGGCAAGAAGGCATACGGCCACAGCCACATTCTACTGCCCGATGGGCGCAAGGCGATCGATGCCCAAGGGCTGTATGTCCAGGCACCAGAATTATTTCAGCAAGCTTTCTACAGCTAGGGAAGGCGGCTGGTTCAGCCGCAGGCAAGCAACGAGGAATTAATATGACCGAACAAACGTATGATGTCATTGTCATCGGCTCTGGTGCCGGCGGTCTGGCGGCAGCGGTGCCGCTGGCGCAAGCCGGTCAAAAGGTACTGGTCATCGAACAGCATTACGTGCCGGGCGGCTGGTGCCACTCGTTTACATTGGAAGGGTACCGGTTCAGCCCCGGGGTTCACTATATCGGCGGCCTTGGCCCCGGCGGCCCCATGCGAAAGATATACGAAGGGCTGGGCGTGTCTGGCGAACTGGCCTTCTGCGAGATCAATCCGGATGGGTATGACCATATCATCATTGGCGAAGAGCGGTTCGACATCCCCAAGGGGCGTGAGGAGTTTGCCCAGCGGCTGATCCAGCGTTTCCCACACGAACGAGAAGGGATTGAAGGCTACCTGAAGTTTCTCGACGATATGACCGATGAGATCGACAATCTCTCCAAATTCCGTTTCAAGAAGAATTGGTGGAAGCTGCCATCGGAGGCCTCAACCACCTTGAGATGGGGCACTCAATCGATCCAAAAAGTATTGGACCATTACGTGTCCGACCCACTGCTGAAGGCGATCTTGGCCGCCCAGGCTGGCGATCACGGGCTGCCGCCGTCGATGGTCTCCGCCCCAGTTCATGCGGCCATCGCCCATCACTATCTGGACGGTGCCTATTACCCCCTGGGCGGCGGCTTTGCCATCCCCAGAGCGTTTACCAGGCTGTTGAAGGAAAACGGCGGTGAGCTGCTGTTGGACACCCGGGTAGAGCGGATTCTGGTTGAAGATCAGCAGGCTGTCGGCGTCCGCCTGGCTGGCGGCCAGGAGATCCGGGCGCGCCACGTTATCAGCAATGCCGACCCAGAAGTGACCTTCGGCAAGTTGGTTGGGCGGGAAAAGCTAAGCCGTAAACTGAATCGAAAGCTGGATAAAGTCAGCTACTCGACCTCGGCTATCAGCCTGTTTATGGCGGTAGATATGGACTTGAGGGAGGCCGGCTTCGATTCGGGCAACTACTGGTACTACCGGCATCAAGACCTGGATGAGATTTACCGTCAGGGGCTGGGCGCCCATTCAATCCAGGCGGAACAGCCCTCGGCCATGTTCTTGACCGTGACGACATTGAAAGATCCCACCAAGCTGCACAGCGGCCACCATACGCTGGAGGCGTTCACCTTTGTCGGCTACGATGAGTTCAAGCGGTGGGTCCACGCTCATGAAGATGAGCGGCCCGCCGATTACGTGGCTCTGAAAGAAATGCTGACCCAACGGATGATCAACATGGCGAATGAGATCGTCCCCGGCCTGCGCGATCATGTCGTCTTTTCAGAGCTGGGCACCCCATTGACCAACGAGCATTACATCAACACCACCAAGGGCAACCTATACGGCATTGCTAAGAGCCGTTTCCAGGTAGGGCCGCTGGCGTTCCCCATCGCCACAGAGATCGAAGGGCTTTGGATGTGCGGCGCCAGCACCTTGGGGCACGGTGTTGCCGGAGCCACCGCCTCCGGATTGGCGGCGGCAGCTCGCATCCTTCGCTGCCGCACGGCAGATCTACTGAAACAAGCGGGCCCTCCCCTGGAAATCTATCCCTCCGAAGATCCTGATGCCTGGCCCGCCCGGCTGCGCCGGCGGATTAAGCGAGGCCAGCCGACGGAACGTGAGGACCCGGCGGCTTTGGAGACAATCTAGCCGGCCCTATCATTAGCCCGCTTGCGATCAAACAAACAGAAAACGGCGATGCTTCACCAATGTGCGAAGCATCGCCGTTCTGATTTCTATATATGGTTCAGCAGTTGGTAACTATATTTCCCAACTATAGTGGATCATGAAGCTGACGTAGTAGGCGCCCTGCCACAGTTCTACACCCACTGCCCAGGTACCCCAGTCCATCCCATCGAATTCATCGCTTCCCGGGTTGTACAAAGAGAGCAAGCTGATCCCTTCATAGCCGTCCGGCAGTTGGACCAGACCGGCAGTGCCGCCGTGTAGAATCTCGTTGCATCCGATCTCCGGCAGTCCGTCCAAATCTTTCTCCATCAAAGGCATCATGATTTCATTGAAAGATCCCACCAACGGCTCGCCGCTGCCATCCTGGATGCCCCAATCGATTTGAGCATCGCTGGTGAACAGCTCCTCAATATCCTCACTGTACAGGGGGATCTCCGGGTTCCACCAGCTCTGACGCATCCGCAGCCCCCGTTCAGGATGTACCAGTGACGCCAATAGCTGCCCATCCTGCTCGACGAAACTCTTCTGCAGGTTGTCCAACAGTGCGTATGTTTCTTTATCGTCACAGAACAAGGTGTCGTTGACTACTTCGGCCAAAAAGCGGCTGTTGACCCAGCCGCTGATGTCGCCGGAAGTGATCGGCACCCAGGTTGAGTACGCCACCTGCTGGCCGCTGCCGGTGATCAGGATCTCATCCTCATCTGGATTCAGTTCGCCGACAACTGCGAAATCCACGCCAGGGCCGGAACGGACGTTCAGAGTGTCATCGGAGGTCACGAAGGCGACCTGGTTGTATGGGATGGTAGCGGTGGGCTTGGGCGCTGCGGCGGACGGATCTGAAGCGGAACCCGTCTCCAATGTTGGCGCTGCCGGTCGAGGTGAATCGGGCGTCGCCTCTAGCTGGCCCGGCACTTCCGCCGCCGATGCTGCGGTGGGGATGACCAGGGCATTATCTGGCTCGTTATTGCCCGAAGTACAGGCAGCAGTGGCCATTGCCAGGATCAGCATTCCCAGGATCAGCAGTGAGCGTTTCATCATCGTTTCTCCATGATTGAATCCAATTAGCGATTTTGTTCCGAAATGAATTGTCATCTCTATCTATTCTAACGCACAAACCGGGTTTTGAGTTCCATTTTTCGGACCACTAGCCCAGGAAGCTCCGACTTTTGTGGTAGAATTAGCGGCATCGTCCACCTCAGCACTGCTGACGCTGGCTCACATTCCGGCACAATTATCAAGGGACCGCTCCATGCTGCACTTTGCGGAGTTGATGGGCAGCTCCATCCCAGTTCACCAGAACAACGTCAAGGGGGCTCTGCCGGTGACATTCGCTTCTGCTGCGTCAGCCTCAGCCGCCTTGGCTTTCCGCCACCATCTCAACAAGGTAATCGAGAAACATGAGCTTACCCCAAAGAATGTCTGATCCCACTTTCCCAGGCGGGCTGCCGGCTGCCCCGGCCCACGGTTTCATTGGCCGTGAAACGGAGCTGCAGCAGCTGCAGGAACAGCTGTCGCGCGCTCCTATGCTGCTGCTCCACGGGTTTGCCGGCTCAGGGAAAAGCAGCCTCGCGGTTGAAGCTGGGCGGCGATTCTATCAAAGCGGCCAATTCATCGGCGGCGCCGTTTTCATTCCTTTTGGTGAAGGGATGTGGCTGGCTCAGCTGTGCCGGCTGATGGGCCGGGCGCTGAAGGATGATGCCCACTTTGCCTTTGAAGCAGGCATGGAGAATTCAGAGCAGATAGGGGCGATCGGCCAGATGCTGCGGGAACAGCCAACCCTGGTCATTCTCGATAACTTCCATGTGCAGTCCACCAGGCCGGGTGCCTGGGCGGCAACTGAATATCAAGCGATACTGGATGCCATATGGGAATGGCGGCAGCCAACTGGTGAACCAGGCAGCCGCATTTTGCTCACGGCCCCGGTGGCCAAGTTCAATGACAGCCGCTTTGCCAGCTCCGACAATTGCGCTCATTTCGATTTGCCAGGGCTGACGCCGGCAGAATTGCCGTCAATGCTCTCCGCCCTCATCGACCATCATCAGCTTGACCGGGCGACCATAGATGAGGCCGAGCTGCTGGATATCGCCGAAGGGTTGGGAGGCCATCCGCTTTCATTGGTTGCCTTGCTGCCGCTGCTGAGTTCTCTATCAGTCGCTGACCTGCGCGCCGGCCTGCAGGCCATCATGCCCGGATTTGCCTTTGGCGCGGCCCAATCCGCCAGCGGCAGCCTGTCGGTCGCCCTGGACTTCCTATTAGGCCAGTTGGGTGAAGAATCACTCAGCCGCGTTCCGGCGCTTACCGTATTCCGCGGCGGCACCATGGAAGCGGAGCTCCTGGCGATCACCAAGTATGAGTCTGCCTTTTGGAATCAGCTGCGAGGAACTCTGGAACGTTCAGGGCTGCTGGTGGCCCAGACGCTGCCCAATGTAGGGCCGCCGTTTCTCCGCTTTCACCCAGCCCTGAGCTGGTACCTGGCCACCCGGGCCACGCCGGATCTGTTAAGAGAGGTGGATGAGCGCTATTGGCGGCGGTATTTCAGCCTGGCCCGCCATTTATACCGGGAAGATGCCCACCATCCCCACCAAACACGTACCATCGCCCTGCATGAACTGCCCAACTTCTACCGAGCGCTCACCGTGGTGATGGCCAAAGGTGACAAGGAATCTGCGGCAGTACTGGGACAGCATATCGGCGGCTTCCTGCAGGTGTTTGGGCGGGAGCTGGAGCGGCAGCAGCTTCAGGAGAAAGTGTCTGAATTGACTGGGAATCTGGAGCGTGCCGCCCAGGAGCCGGAGGTGACCACAGGCATCGGAGAGCTGCCCGGCTGGGCGCCTTCATTTATCAACGCAGTGGTGGAGGCGGTTGCTGGAGACGAGGCGGCAGGGGCGGTGGTGTCCGAGCTGCTGCCGCAGCTGGAAGAAGATGGTTGGCAAGGGGGCGACGCCATTCTCCGTATCTGGAATGGCGAACGGGACGCGGCAGAGCTGTGCGCCGAGCTGAATCAGGCGGAAGCGGCGCTGATCAACCAGGTGTTGGACCAGATTGAAGCACAGGCAGCAGAACTGGAAGAAACCAACAGCGGCGAAGCTGCTGTGGACCAGGCCGAGGAGGCCGGCGATTCAGCGGGTGACGAAATCGATGAGATCCGCCGCCAGTGGGATCTGGTCATTCAAACGATGATAGCGGCCTGTCAGGGCGACGCATTAGCGGCGGAAGAGCTGCCGCCGGTGCTGGAGCAGCTTTCCGAGAGCGAAGATTGGCAGCAGCTGGCTGAAGTGCTGGGCAGCATCCTGGCAGGCGCCCGGAACGCCTCTATCCTTAGAGGCCTGGACGCGATTGACAGACTCATCGCCGGCGACATCTTGAAAGCGCTGGATGTAGACATTGACACCGCCGCATCCATCACCCTGCCCCAATCTGACCGGCTGCGAGAGCTTTCCACCAGGCCGCTGGTCGAAAGCAGCACACAGCCAGGCGAAGCGATGACCCTGGACAACCTGTTCTCGCTGGTGGTGCTGGCCAGAAGTTCGGAGGCGCCGGCAGGATTGGCGGAGCAGCTGGACGCGGCCACCCGCAGCCTCGCCGAAGATGCCACCGCTTCGGAAGAGATCCGGGAATTGGGCAGCATCCTCAGTCAGGTGTTGGCCGGGGACCATCACCCAGACCTTTCGTCGCTGCCGCTCAATCTTCAAAACATCACCCGGACCATGCTGGCGACCTTGCGCTAATCGCGCAGAAAGCAAAAACGCGTTCCCCTGACGGGGAACGCGTCATCGGACCATACGAACCGCGCTGAGTGGGCTTTGCCTAGAAATCCCGCAGCAGGGTGACATGGCCCCGCAGGCTCTCCCCCATTTTCTCAATGGAAATGCTCTCTCTAATAGTGTGAGCCAGCGGCTCTTCACCGGCAGAATAGCCAATGATGGGCAGCTGGGTGAAAAAACGGCCGTCGGTGGCGAATTG
>JAHEEY010000131.1 GCA_024640485.1 Chloroflexota bacterium
AAGTGGAATCGGAGATTCTCGACACCGAGTTGGAATTGGCTAGATATCGGCGCAACAGCGACCCCCGCTACTACAAAGGGGTAGAGTACGCCGATGTCCTGGAGGCATTGACACGACGCCGCGCGGCGGAGCTGTTCGCCGCCAACGGGGTCAAGGCCGAAGATCTGTACGTCAACGTGCAACCCCTCAGCGGCGCCCCGGCCAACAGCGCCGTCTACACGGCGCTACTGCAGCCCGGCGACACCATCCTGGGCCTGAACCTCAATGACGGCGGCCATCTCTCCCATGGCTCCCGGGTCAACCGGTCGGGCAAGGTCTACAACGGCGTTCCCTACTTCGTAAATGAAAATGCTCACCTGGATTACGACACCATTGAAGCAAAGGCGTTGGCCTGCAAGCCGCAAATCATCGTGGCCGGCTTCTCCGCCTACCCCCAGACTATTGATTGGAACAGATTCCGGGAAATCGCTGACAAGGTTGGCGCCTATTTACTGGCTGACATCTCACACATTTCCGGTTTGGTAGCCGCCGGTGTTCATCCCAGCCCCATCGGCATCGCCGACATCGTTATGACCACCACCCACAAGAGTTTGTGCGGACCCCGCGGCGCCATGCTGATGACTCACCGGCGTGATATCAGCCCGAAGATCGACCGGGCGGTATTCCCCGGCGAACAGGGCGGGCCCCATCTCAATAATATGGCGGCGCTGGCACTGGTGCTGAAGCTGAACAAGAGCGAACAGTTCCGGGCCTTGCAGCAGCGCATCGTAGATAATGCCCGCCGGCTTGGCGAAAAGCTGCAAGAGCACGGCCTGGGGGTTGTTGGCGGCGGCACTGAAAACCACCTGCTGCTGGTCGACACCAAGAGCGTCTCCCACAATGGGGTTCATCTGTCCGGCGATATGGCCGCCCGCATCCTGGATGTGGCCGGCATCGTCGCCAACCGCAACACCATCCCCGGGGACAAGGGCGCCCTGTCCCCCACCGGCATCCGCATCGGCACCGTCTGGGTCAGCCAGTTGGGCTTTGGGGACGCTGAAATCGATCTGCTGGCCGAAGCGATGGCCACAATCCTGAAAGGCTGCACCCCCTTCTTCTACTCTGGCATGGGCGGCAAGCAGACGCTGCGGGCCAAGGTCAACTTTGAAGCGCTGCAGCGCGGCCGCCAAATCGTGAGCCAGCTGCGCGGCCAGGCCGCCCCGACCGCTGCCGGCAACAGTGTCGAAGTAAGAGGCGAGCTAGCCGCGTCTTTCCTCAACCTGGCGTTAACCAGCGATGTCATCTCATTGTCTGAAGGGGCCACCCAACCGACTCATCTGTTTGGCTACAACCTGGATGCCGCCGCCACCCTACGGTGTGTGAAAGCGGACCGGTACCAGCTGCGCTTCAGCGACAAAGAGAGCGCCCAGGCGGCATCTGAATGGCTGGCGGCACTCTCCGACGGCTATGTCCAATTCGATGATCTTCACGGGAAACTGCCCGGATCGGTGGCAGTCAAAACCATCGCTGATGCTGCCGACATCCCCGCCCCCATCGCCAATGATGAAGCAGCATTCGTGGACAGCAAGCCGTATTTCGTAGGCCACGGCAACCGCCCGGCCGGGGAACCGCTGCCGGCATTCAGCTGGAACGAACCTGCAGACCCGCCGATGCTGCGCACCAAATTGTATGATACCCACGTCGCCCTGGGCGGCCGGATGATCCCCTTCGGCGGCTACGAGATGCCCGTGTGGTACTCCTCGGTCAGCGAAGAACATGCCGCCGTGCGTGAAGCAGCCGGCCTGTTCGACGCCACCCACATGGGTGTTTTCGAGGCCAGCGGACCCTACGCGATGGAGTTTCTCAACACCGTCACCGTCAACGATGTCAGCAGCCTGGAAGTGGGCCGGTCTCACTACACCCATCTGCTGATGCCCGACGGCAGCGTGATCGATGATCTATTGATCTACCGCCGCGACAGCGAGAGATACATGCTGGTGGTCAATGCTTCCAACAACGACAAAGATTGGGCCTGGCTGAACGCAGTCAACGATGGGAAAGTGATGATTGACAGCAGTCGCCCTGCCGCCCGCATTCAGCACCCGGTCACCCTGCGTGACCTGCGCGATCTGCAGCACGGTGAAGAGTGCCGCGTTGATGTGCCCATCCAGGGGCCCCGTTCCACCGACATCCTGTTGGCGATGTGCGAAGACGCGGCCCTGGCCAAGCGGATCAAATCACTGCCCTGGACCGGCCTGACAGAAGGGCGCCTGGGCGGTTTTGACGTGATCATCTCCCGCACCGGCTATACCGGCGAACGAACAGCGTATGAGCTGTTTGTTCACCCGGAACAGTCGCCTGCGCTGTGGAATACCCTGATGGCCGCCGGCGAGCCGTTCGGGATCAAGCCTTGTGGTTTGGCAGCCCGGGACAGCACCCGCACTGAGGCCGGTCTGCCTTTGTATGGACATGAAATGGCCGGACAGCTGGGGCTGAATCCCGCCGACGCCGGCTTCGGCGGCTATGCCAAGCTGTGGAAACCGTTCTTTGTAGGCCGCAACGCCTTCATCGCTCATGAGATGAAACGGGACCAGGTCGTAGTCCGTTTCCGCATGAACGAGAAAGGGGTGCGCCGAGCCGAATTGGGCGACCCGGTGTTGGATTGGCGCGGCAAGGTCGTGGGCACAGTGACCAGCTGTGCCATCGATCAGGACGGTTATCTGCTGGGGCAGGCCGTAGTCTCCCTGGCAGTCAGCCAGCCGGACACCAGCGTCTACATTTACCAGCTTGGCGGCGGAACACGAAGTATCAAGACACCAACCTCCATCAAGACCGGCGCCCGGCTGCCGATGCCCGATGGGGCCACAGTACTCACCCGCTTCCCAGCAAAGCGAAATAAGTAGGCTGGCTGCTGGTCAGGCAGCGCTTTTTATCAGGATCGGCAATAGTTGACACGCTGTCAGCTAGGTTGTAGGATAAACGAACGTGGGTGTTGAAAAATACCCACCTAAATATTGTGAAGAAGGAGAGATGTATGCGTCGTGAAGTTTTGACTTGGTCCGACGTAGACAAGTTAATTGACTACTTGGCTCCACAGATCCATGGTCGTTTTGACTCCATGGTGATCATCACCCGAGGCGGCATTATTCCAGGCGGTATGCTGGCAGAAGCCTTGAATATCACCTATATTCTCACGGCATCAGTCCGCTTTCCGGCTGATTTCCCTGGCCTGCAGTCACCGCAGCAAGCCAAATACGCCATTCCTGACTTCATCCAATTCCCGGATGACAGCTTGCTGGATGGCCGCAGAGTATTGGTCGTGGATGATGTCTGGACCACTGGGAGAAACAGCGTCACCGTGGCCAACCGCATAGATGCTGCCGGCGGCAACCCAGAGACCTGTGTGCTGCATTACAAACCGGCCTCATCGCTCTACCCTGGCTATACCCCAACTTACTACGCCGCCGTAACAGATGCATACATCATCTACCCATGGGAACTCGATCGCGGCCCTGAAGTACTGGGTGTGTGGAACTAGAAAACTTGCCGCAGCTCTGAATTCATACGCCAAAGTGTCGGGAGATTCCTGGAACGATGCTTCGCCGCCGGCGTTTGCCTACTGTTTGCCTGAGAAATGGTAGAGAATGTCAGCGGGCGGCGCCGCTCCACTTGACCGGCAAGTCAACTTTTGTTACGATCCTAACATCATGGAGATGTTCCCATGACACCGGTGACGACTGGGTCCCTGGCGGCGGAAGCCGTCGAACCGCGTCAGGTCCGGAAGGAAGCAGCGCTAAGGCGTCTCTTCTGGGTGCCCAGGAGCTCCTGGTAGTCATCGGTGCCATGGGTACATCAAGCTGATAGAACATATCGGAGGCTGGGGATTGGAGATTGATTATTCGATCGCCAATTTCCAGCCTTCTTCCTTTTTTTTATGCGCCGAACTCAACCTTCAATCAAGATCGCTTTATTTGTCCTGCTGGCCCTGGCAACGGTTGCCAGCATGGTTGCCGCCAGCTTCCTGGGAGACGAACCGCCCACCTATACCATTTATGATGGTGAAACGCCGATGCCGGTCACGGGGGATTATGAAACGGTCGGCGACCTGCTTAACGCGGTGGGGATTACAATCCGGCCGGAGGATCAGGTGACCCCGGCAGTTTCTGAGACAGCCGACCCGGCAGTCGCGATACAGATCCAGCGGTCGCAGCCGGTCACGGTGCGCACCGATAGCGGCAAACGGACCTATTGGACGCTGCGCTCCAAGCTGAGCAGCTTTCTGAGTGAAGCGCAGGTGGAGGTCGTACCCTCCGACCAAATTTACGCCGACGGCAAATTAATACCCTTCGAAACCCTTGGCGACACCCCGCTGCCGGAAAGCGTGGAAATCGGGCGATTTTTGACCGTTACCGTCATTGATGGAACCCACCGACAGCTGCTGCAGACATCTTCAGAGACGGTGGCAGAAGCGCTGCTAGAGGCCCAACTACAGCTGGATCCTGCCGATGGGGTTTCACCTGAGCCGGAGGCCGCCCTAGCCCCAGAGATGGTCATCACGGTCCAACGGGCCATACCCCTCACCATCAAAGCGGATGGTGAAATCAGGCAGATCAAAAGCAGTCAACCCAACGTCATCGACGCCCTTACCGAGGCGCAGGTTATCCTGGGAGAAAATGATTACACCATCCCGGGGGCCGATGCCCTGCTGCAGGCGAACAGCGTCATTGAAGTCGTCCGAACCACGGAAGATTTCCTTTTGGAAGATGTTTCGATCCCGTTCCAAACGTTGTGGCAGGGAACGGACGAGCTGCTCATCGACACCACCGCCGTCCTTCAGGAGGGGGTCACCGGCATCAGCCGCAGCCGAATCCGGGTGCGCTATGAGAATGGCGTGGAAATCAGCCGGGTTCCCGATGGTGAGTGGATTGCCCGCGAGCCAACCAACAGAATCATTGGCTACGGCACCCGCATCGAACTGGGCATCATAGACACCCCTGAAGGCCCTCGAGAATATTGGCGGGCCGTGGAGATGCGGGTCACCTCCTATACGGCAGCTACGTCTGGAAAGGAACCGGGAGATGAGGGTTACGGCAGGACCGCCAGCGGCGTACAGGCAGGCTACGGGGTTGTGGCTGTGGACCGCAATATCGTCCCCTTCCGCTCCCATGTCTATGTGCCCGGCTACGGCATCGGTTTTGTCGGCGATACCGGCGGTGGGATACGCGGCCGGTGGATCGATCTGGGATATGACGAAGACAGCTTCGAGTGGTGGGCCGGCTACACCACGGTCTATTATTTGACCCCAGTACCCGATCCCCAGGATATCAACTACATTCTTCCAGCGACATTACCATGATGCACCCAAAACAACTGCTCCAATTATATGATATTGCGCCCAAGAAAAGCCTGGGACAGAATTTCCTATTTGACCTGCCCGTCCTTTCCCGGATTGTAGATGCCGCCCAGCTGTCCGCCGACGAGTCAGTCCTGGAAATCGGGCCAGGGTTAGGCTCGCTGACCCACGTCTTGGCCAGCCGGGCTGCCGAGGTGGTTGCCGTGGAGCTGGATGACCGGCTGATCCCGATTCTGCAGGGTGAGCTGGGCACTTACGATAACGTCACTATCCGCCATGGGGATATCTTGAAGCAGGACCCAGCGGCGCTGTTTGATCGAGACTACAAGGTGGTGGCCAACGTCCCCTATTACATCACCGGCGCCATTTTGAAGCATCTGCTGTCCGCCCCGCAGAAGCCGTTGATGATGGTACTGACCGTGCAGAAAGAGGTGGCCGAGCGAGTGGTTGCGGAGCCGCCAAACATGAGCTTGCTGGGCGTCAGCGTCCAATATTACGGCACCCCGACCATCGTAGACACGATAAAAGCGGGCGCGTTCTGGCCACGGCCTGATGTCGATTCGGCCGTTCTGCGAATCGATTTGACCGGCGGACAGCGGGCTACAGATGAACAGCGTTTCTTCAAGGTCGCCAAAGCCGGCTTCAGCCAAAAGAGAAAACAGCTGAAGAATAACCTGGGGGTAATGGGCTTTTCCAAGGATGAGATCAGCGCCGGCCTGGCACAAGCGGAAATCGAGGGCAGCCGCCGGGCGCAGACCCTTACCATCGAAGAATGGGAGCGTCTCACCAACGCCTTTTTCCCCTAGCCTCAGACAAGGTCTCACCTGATAGGCCAGCGGTCAACCCCGTCATGCCAGCTGTCAAACTATCGCGTAACAGCCATTCGTTCTTTCGTGACACGATTGACCAATGTGCTACAATAAGCCGTGGGGAGATTGAGGACCGTACTTGAGACGATTAGAATCGCATATTTGCGGTTCGTGACCACGAACCAACTATGAACCAACTCTCTTCCGATTTCACCCAGTTTATTCATGAAATGCCCAAGGCAGAAATACATATCCATCTTGAGGGTGCCATTGATCCTGAGACGGTCTTGATCCTCGCTAAACGGCACGGCAGCATGGACCTACTGCCGGGAGATGACGTCGCCACGCTGCGAAATTGGTTCTCCTTCACCGACTTCCCCCATTTCATTGAAGTTTTCCTCACCCTGCTGCGGTTGATTCGGACTGCCGACGATTTCGCCTTGATCGCCTATGAGAACGGTGTTGACATGGCGGAACAGAATATCCGCTACCGGGAATTGACCATTACTCCCAACATGCACACCCATCAAGACGACAAGAACATCTCCATTGAGGATGTCCTGCAGGGGCTAGAGGCTGGACGGCAGCGAGCCTTCCGGGAATTCGGCGTGGAAATGCGCTGGATATTTGACTGTTCCCGCACCCTGAGTTTTCCAGACCGGGCCGCTGGGACGTTCGATCCCTTACCGGCACAGCGCACCCTGGAGTTTGCCCGGGCAGGCATCGACCGGGGAGTCATTGGCCTTGGCCTTGGCGGCTATGAAGTTGGGGCGCCGCCGGAACCATTCGCCGACATTTTTGCGGCGGCAAAAGAGTCAGGGCTGCTGTCGCTGCCTCATGCCGGTGAGACGGTCGGCCCCAGCAGCGTTTGGGGGGCCATCAATGCCCTGAAGGCGGACAGAATTGGCCATGGGGTAAGAGCCATCGAAGACCCAGAGCTGCTCCTTGAACTGAAGAAACGGCAGATACCGCTGGAGATCAATCCGACCAGCAACCAATGTCTGCATGTCTATAACAGTATTGGACAGCATCCCCTGCCCCATTTAGATCGCATGGGTATCCCCATCACCGTAAACAGCGATGATCCCACGTTGTTCAACACCACCCTGGCGGGCGAATATGAACTGCTGGCGCGTGAATTTGGCTATGACAAGGCGGGCATCGCCCGCATCGCCCGAAACGCGTTTGTGTACTCAGCCGCCAAGCCTGAATTGAAAGCCAAGCTGCTGGCTGAATTCGACGAGTGGGTCAAATCCCGAATCTAGCCCCGAATCAGGGAGTTACCACCAACTGCAGCGGCGGCGTCTCTCCTTCGGCTGCCGGATTCAATTCCCCTTTGACCTGCTTGACGTGGAGCCTCTGCCAGATAAAACTCTGGGTATCGGGGTTACCCATCAGGTCACTAGCAACCGCCATGATCGCCGACACCTCGCTTTCCGCCCCGACCACGACATTCACAAAAATCTCGTCACGCTTTCCACTGGAATAGGTTATAAGACAGATGCCATCAATGTGATATAAGCTGCTCATGAGAACAGTATAAGTTGATATTTGCCGGCGTATGGATTTCGCAGGGTAACAGTAGGAAATTGAGGAAACTGACGGCAACCACGTCAGCGGTTGCCATGTGACAGGAGGACGTCAGCCGACATTGCGCCAGTTGGAAGGATCATCCCATGGATCTGGGTGAGCCGGCGATTGGCTGCTTTCACCAGAGCCGTGCCGCTGCTCTTCATTGAGCAGTTCCAGCACAGCCACGGCTAGCAGGTCGCTTTCGCTGACCTCCCGACGGCTGGTCCAGCCGTCCAACTGCTCCGTCAGGTAGTTGGTGCTGGTCTCGCCGGCGACAAAGACGGGTTGGCGAAGAATCGTCAGCAGATAGGGGATATTTGTGGTCACTCCCAAGATCACCATGTCACGCAGCGCTCGAATCATCTTGCGAATGGCATCGGGGCGATCATTTCCCCAGGTAATCAGCTTGGCCAGCATCGGATCATAATGTGGCGTAATGACCATTTCCGTCTCAATGCCGTCATCGACGCGCACGCCTGGCCCTTGGGGGGGGCGGTAATGGGCGATCCTGCCGGTGGAAGGAAAGAACTGGTTAGCTGGATCTTCGGCGTAAATTCGGCACTCGATGGCATGGCCCCGCTGCCGTATCTCATCTTGAGCAAAAGGCAGCGGCTCACCGGCAGCGATGCGAATCTGCCAGGCAACCAGATCCAATCCGGCGACCAGCTCGGTCACCGGATGCTCCACCTGCAGCCGGGTATTCATTTCCAGAAAATAGAATCGGCCATGATCGGGGTCTGAAATATCGACGATGAACTCAACGGTGCCGGCATTGACATACTGGGCAGCCTGCGCCAGAGAAATGGCTGCCGCGGCCATCTGCTGCCGCAGTTCCGCGCCGCCTGGGATGATGCCCAGGCAGGGCGCCGGGCTCTCCTCAACAATCTTCTGATGGCGCCGCTGAATAGAGCACTCCCGCTCAAACAGGTGAATCATGTTGCCGTGATGATCACCCAGCAGCTGTATTTCCACGTGATGAATCTGGGTGAAGTACCGTTCGATGATCACATGATCGTCGCCAAAGGCAGAGCGCGCTTCGGATCGAGCGGCGGTCAGGGCATCATCCAACTCATCTTCCGAATGGACCACCCTCATCCCTTTACCGCCGCCGCCGGCGCTGGCTTTGATCAGGATCGGGAATCCGATGGCCAACGCCGCCTCTCTCAACTGGTCATCCCGCTTGCCGGCACCGTCAACCCCAGGAACCACCGGCACCCCGGCAGCTTCGGCCAGGACTCTGGCTTCCGCCTTGCTGCCCATGAGACGCATCGCCTCGGGGCTGGGTCCGATGAAGGTGATTCCCATGCCGGCACAAGCGGCGGCAAATTCGGCATTTTCGCTCAGGAAGCCGTACCCAGGGTGCAGGGCATCCACCCCGGCGATAGCGGCAATCCGCAGGATCGCTTCTTGATTTAAGTACGTCTCGCTGGTTGCCACGCCCACCAACGGATAGCTCTCGTCAGCCATGCGGACCCAAGGGGTATCCTGATCCGCTTCGGAGAAGACCGCCACCGAGCGCACCCCAAATTCACGGCAGGCAAGGATGATGCGACGGGCGATTTCACCCCGGTTAGCGACTAGGACTTTCTCAAACATATTTCCAGTTGCCTGCGTAATCGGTCAAAGATCCCAACATGGCTCCAATATTACAGCCATAACATACCGGCGCCCATGTTCACATCCGCATCAGGATCTCCACACCGGCTAAAAGGTGGATACAGCACTATTCAGATCCTCCCGGTCGCGGCTGGTCCGCCAGCCAGCTTGCCGCGTAATCCACGGCAGCCGGTTGAGAAAACAGGCGGCAGGTCGCCGAACCGACTTCGCCCACGGTGACCTGACTGCCGGCCTCGAAATCTTTCCCCAAAATCGGGAACAAGTCATCGTTGAACGCAATATCGGTATACCACTTCCAGAGCCTATGCCCATCTTCATTAATCGGAGCGCCGCTGATGTCCTTGTCCGGCGAAGGCAGCCGGTATTCCGCCAGATGAAATGAGGTGTTGCGATCGTAGCCGACGCCCAGCAGTAGGACATACCCATCCAGCTGATAGACCCGGGCCAGCGGAGAGCGCTCTCCCAGTGAATTATCCAGCGTGTGATCGGTGGTGATCGCCGCGGCTTGCTTGCCCCAGGCGGAAAATGAAACCGAAGGATGGCTGCTGCGCAGCACCTCAGGCCAGGTGCGAAACAGCTCGGCAATCCGGCCCATGCCGCGGGTAGGTGTCCGCAGCGGGTCGAAGGCAGGCATGGTGTCGCGCACGGTCTGCACCCAGGATGCCGGCACCGGCGGGTTCTGCCATTTGGCCGGATCGCTGTATTCCCCGGAATGGGAGGGCATCACCAGAGTCCCCTCGGCAGTCAGGACATCCATCAAAGCCTGGATTACGGCGACGGCGCCGCCGTTAACCCAGCCCAGCTGGCTGAGGGAAGAGTGAACCAACAGCACCATCCCTGGTTTCACGCCCAGCCGGCGCAGATCCATCGCCAAACTGTCCCGGGTACGGGGCTCCGGCGCATTCTCGATTGCCTTTTCTTCACTCATGATCTGGTATTCCTTTGACAAGTATCAGGCGACTGCGTGGACCATCCCTAACAGGCGGGCGGCGAAGAATATCAGCAGGCCCAGCCATATCAAGATGATAAGCCCTGCTACCATTTTACCAGATAGGCCCGGCTGTGCCGCCGCCGTCGCCGCATGCAGCCGGCA